>JAGWNO010000097.1 GCA_028871235.1 Gammaproteobacteria bacterium | reverse complement strand
ACCGCGAGGCCGTGAATAGGCTGGAGGCACAACTGCAGCGGCCGCTCTCGCCGCGCAACCGCTCCCTCACCGCCTCCCGCCTTGGTGCGGCGTATGACAAGCTGGGTGAATATGACGCGGCATTTGCGGCATTCATCACCGCCAAGGAGGCATTGAAGACAGGTAATTCAATCGAGGGCGGCGTCGGCTTTTACGCAGTCGGCTCCGTTTCACGCATCCGCCAACATCTGGAGACGCTCATAGGCGAACCTGCGGTATCTGCAGCAGCGCAGGTGCAATCGCCGGTCTTCATCGTGGGGTTTCCCCGTTCAGGCACCACACTAATTGACCAAATCCTGTCTTCTCACCCGCGGTTGCTGGTTCTTGAGGAGAAAGAGAGTCTCTATGACGCATTAAACGATTTTTTGCTACCTGATACCGGTCTGGATCGATTGGCGACATTGGGGACGGCGGCACTGGAGGACTACCGGCGGAAATACTGGCAGCGAGTGGATAAATTCATGCCGGACAGAAATAACAGCCATGTATTTGTAGACAAATTACCGCTCAACACGATATTCATGCCGATCATTGCGCGGCTCTTTCCGGGCGCGCGCTTCATCTTCGCGGTGCGTGATCCCCGCGACGTGGTGCTGTCCTGCTTCATGCAGGCCTTTGGCCTTAACGAAGCCATGCGGCATTTTCTCTCGCTCGCAGACACCGCCCGCTACTATGCCGCCGTCATGGATATCGGTATCAATTCGATGCGGCGTTTGCAGCGGTCAGTGCATCTCCTGCGTTACGAGACGCTGGTGGATGATCTTGAAAACGAGGCACGCCGGCTATGCGGGTTCCTCGGATTGGAATGGGAGAGCGGCATGTTGCGTTTCCAGGACACCGCGCGCAAACGCCGTATCAACACACCGAGCTACCACCAAGTGGTACAGCCTGTTTATCAATCTGCACGCGCCCGCTGGCGGAACTACGAGCGGCATCTGAGTCCGGTATTGGAGCAGCTGCTGCCATATGTGGAATATTTTGATTACGGTTCCTGACCAGACGATCGATTTCCGCAGTCAGAAAAAATCCCGCGGCCCTTGCGGACCGCGGGACAGATGTTTAAGCCTGACGAATCGTTATCAGTATTTGAAGCCTACGCGTACGTAGAAGAAGCGCCCGGGTACGTCATACAGCGTCGGGTCAAAGCTGTTGAGCTGTTGCTGCGTGGATGACGGCGGGTTCTTGTCGAACAGGTTGCGGATACCGAAGGTAAACGTCATCTTGGCCGGATCATAGTTATAGTTCACCTGGGCGTCATGATAGATAGTCTGCCCGAGATGGTTGGTGGACAGTCCATTGTTGGTGAAGTTGGGGTTGGAACACAGACCCAGATTGGTAAGGCTGAACGGCCCGCCGTCGAAGGAATCGGAGCAGGATTCCGTCAGGGCGCTGATGTAACGCACATCCCATTCCACCATCCAGCTGCTGTAGGTCCAGTTCAGTGAAGCCTTGGCTTTCCAGTGGGGTACGCCGAACGGGAAAACCGTACCACCGCGCTCCACGCCCGCCAGTTTGGTCACCGTGGCCCCGCCGTTGGCGTTGGGGAAACTCTGGTTGTAGCGGCGGATGTAGGTGGCATTCAGGCCTGCCTTGAAGTCACCCAGCGAGTTCGTGGAGAAGGCATAGGTGGCACCGATGTCCACCCCGTCCGTGAGCGTGCTGCCGACGTTGGCAACGCTGTCATTGAGTATTTTGACGGCACCCGAAGGACCACGCACGATGCGGCCGCAATCCGCCAGATTCCCGGCAACATAACAGCCGTTCATGACGTTCTGGCCACCGGTGGGTTGCAACGTGTTTTCCAGGTCAATCTTGTAGTAATCGGCGTTGATGTTGAGCCCGGCCAGCCAATCGGGGCTGTACACGAAGCCGATGGTGCGGGAGATGGAGGTCTCGGGTTTGAGATTCGGGTTACCGCTTTCCAGTGTATTGATCTGGGAATTGGACTGGGTATAGCTCGTCGGTACCGGGCTTACACCGCCGATGCCATTGGCACAGCGCTGCTGCACGGTTGCTGACACCCCGGTGGTGGTGTAGCTGCTGCAGGGGTCGGCGACCACCGAGGAAAGCAGCGTGGGGCCCGCAAACAATTCACTGATGTTGGGGGCGCGGAAGCCCTGGGACCAGGTACCGCGAACCAGCAGGTTCTCGTACGGCTGCCATTTCAGGCCGGCACGACTGGTGGTATTGGTGCCGAAGGTGCTGTAGTTGGTGTGGCGTGAGGCCACATCCAGGTCCAGCAGTTTCATCGCCGGCAGGTTGGCCAGCAGCGGGATGTCAAACTCCGTGTAAACGGACTTCTCGCTGATGCGGCCCGCGGTGCGCGGCACCGCCACTTTCGGGTTGAAACTGTCGTATCCGTTCGCGGCCACGGAATCGGGTTGGAAGAAACCGTCATGTTCCAGGTATTGAATGCCGGCCGCGAAGCCCAGCGGTCCGGCCGGCAGCGTGGCCAGCGTGCTGTTGCTGATATCGGCGTTGTAAATACGCTGGTTGTTCTGGAAATGGTTCTGCTGGGTGTAAAGGGTGTATGCCAGCTGGGCCGGCGAGATGGGATTGGTCTGGCCGCCGAAGAAGTTGATGGGCACGCAGCCGCTGGTGGCGGCACACGTGGCAGGGTCGCCCATGGCGGTGCGTATTTGCTGCACGTTGAATGAGCCGAAGTTGGTGTCGAGTTCATTGTCCTTCGAAAAGATATAGCCTGCATCCCAATCCCACTCGGAACCACCGGCATTGAAATAGCCGGTGAAGCCGCCGCTGAAGCGGAAGGTGTCCTCGCTTTCGGTATAGATGCGCGGTCCGGCCTCCACCATGCGCCGTCCCAGCAGGCCCAGCCAGCCGGGGCCGATAGCCACATTCGTGTTGAGATCAAAGCCAAACGGGTTGTATTGCTGATTGGCTGGACCATCCGTGACGATGCTGGTGGATGCGAAGAACAACGGGGTCGGCCCGGCCTGTTGCCTGGAATCACGATGGCTGTAGAGAAAATCCGCGTTGAAGACGAGGTTGTCCGCCAGGTCCGTGTGGCCCGCCAGGTAACCGCTGTAGCGCTCTTCCGGCGTGAGCACGTAGTTATACGGTGCGTAATTGAAGCGATCCGTCTGCACAAACGGCGCGAACTGGTTGGCCGCCGTACCCGGCTGTCCGGGAATCAGTGTGAGGTCACACAAAGGCTCATAATTCGGGCTGCTGGACGAGCCGAAGTTCGTGGTGGGGCACTGGGTGGAAGTGAGCCCGGTGGATACAGCCGGCGCATTGTTCGGGTCAGTGGGGATGCTGTTAGTCGGTGGGACGAACACGAATCGTCCTTGAGGCGTGGCCGAGCTGCCACGTGACAATCCCGCACCGAATGTCGGCTCCTTGGAGATCTTGCGATTGGCCGACGAGATGCCGTTCTGGTTGGTGTAGGACAGATCGAACACCATATTGCTGTGGTCGTTGCCGGTGCCCATGGTGAAGTCGTAGCTCTGGGTATTGCCGTCCCAGTGGCTGTCACCGTTGTAGATGCCCATGTAGGCATTTGCCTGCGTGCCGGTGAAATTCTTGATGGTGATGATGTTCACCACGCCGGCGATGGCATCCGAGCCGTAAATGGCGGAGGCGCCGTCCTGCAGTATTTCGATGTGGTCGATGATGGAGCTGGGGATGGTGTTCAGGTCCACGGTGCCGTTCAGGCCCGTCACCCAGCGTTTGCCGTTTACCAGCACCAGCGCCCGCGCAGAACCCAGGTTGCGCAGGTCAACGTTGGTCTGGCCACCGCCGGTAAAGGTGAAATTACCGCCATCATTGGCGAGCGTGTTCAAGGCCCCGCCGGTGGAAGTAAGCTTTTGTAGAATCTCGCCGATAGTGGCCAGGCCGGTGGCCTTGATCTGTTGCCGGGAAATGATCTCGATGGGCTGTGCCTGTTCTACGCTGGCGCGTTTGATCTTGGTGCCCGTGACCTCGATCTTGCCCAGCTGTGCGGTATTCTCGGAATTCTGATTCTGATCGGCTGCCAGTGCAGCGGGTCCGGCGATCAGGGACGTGGCCATACCGCAGGCGAGGGCGACATGGACTGCCTGTTTCAAGTGGTTGCGCGTGGACATTCCCGTTCCTCCAGACTGATTGAGTTATTTGATAATGGACGATGCGACATCGCCCGGCGTTGCGGAAAAAGCACAAGTAGCTCTGACAATCCCCGGATATATTTTTCTTAGTGTTTCAACGCTAATAATATAGTCCAAGAATCACAGAATTAGTATGTGTTGCCGAATTCCAACAACAAAGAGTGAGCCGGAGTGCACAGGGATTCCGCTAACCCCATGATTGGGATGCAAATCTTTCAGGCATGCTGATACCGGTTCCGCCCTTCACAGTGACCTTGGGAAGCGCCCGTGCCGAAAACCGATAAAGAATCCCCCAAAGCACCCCCGCCGGGGGGGGCAACATCATTGCGGGCAGATTTCCACGAAGCCGTGCGCTTGCTCGATGCCGGCCGGTGGGAAGCGGCGGCGCAGTTGTGCCGCGGGGTGCTGGCGACAGATCCCCGTCACAGTCAGGCGTTGCACATGCTGGGGCGCATCCTGGTGGACCACCAGGACCAAGCGGAGGCCGGGCTGCAGCTCATTGAACAGGCGCTCGCCATCGATCCCGGGCATCCAGCCATGCATGACGCCCGCGGCCAGGCGCTGCTGCGGCTGGCGAGACCGGTGGAAGCGGTACCTGCGTTTGAACGCGCCCTGTCCCTGCAACCCGAGGATATACGCCTACGCCATCATCTGGGACTGGCTCTCCGGGATGCCGGACGACCGCAACAGGCCGAGATAGTTGTACGTGAGACCCTGGCGAGGCAGCCGCAGGCGCCCGGGCTGCTCAACAACCTGGGGGTGCTGCTGATGCGGCGCGGTGATTTGGCGCAAGCACAGCGCGTGCTGGAGCAGGCGCAGGCGGTTGCGCCCGATTATGCGGAACCCTACGCCAATCTCGCGCTGCTTTACGAGCAGCAAAACCGCCTGGAGGATGCCGTGCGGATAACCAGGCAGGGCCTGCAGCGCTGGCCGGAACACATCGCCTTGCGCTTTGCCGAGGCGCGCTGCCAACGCCGCCGCGGCGAGTATCAGGATGCCCGTGAAAGCCTGCTGGCATTGCGGCAGGGAAGCATGACCGCAAAACTGGAGAGCGACATCGAATACGAGCTGGGCCAATGTGCCGATGCGCTTGGCGATACCGCTGCAGCGTTCCGGCATTTCACCCTGGCCAACCGCAAAGTGCGCGAGTCATGGTCCTTGCCTGTCGCCGCATCACACGCCTACGCGGAGCTGCTGAATACGCTCGACGCGCGCTTCACTCGTGAATGGGTCACGCACTGGAGCGACGTCCCGGTCGCCGATGCGCAGCAGGATCCGGTTTTCATCGTGGGCTTCCCGCGCTCGGGTACCACACTGCTGGACACCATGCTGGCGGCGCATCCGCAGCTCGCGCTGCTGGAAGAACCGCCCACGGTACAGGCGGTGTTGGAGCGGCTGCACACTTGGCCGGGCGGTTATCCGGATGCCTTGGCCACGCTCATGCCCGCGCAACATGCCGCATTACGGGCGGCGTATTTTGACAGCGCGCACGCCCTGTCAGATGCAAGCGGCCGGCGGCGCATCCTGGACAAATCGCCTTTCAATACCGCCCATGTGGGGCTCATCCAGCGGCTGTTCCCGGCAGCGCATATCCTGTTCGCCGTTCGGCATCCCTGCGATGTGGTTTTGAGCTGCTTCATGAGCAATTTCGAACCCAACTCCGGCACTTTGCATTTCACCGCGCTCGACACCGGTGTGCGGCTCTACTGTCGGGTGATGTCGCTGTGGCTTGCGTACGTCGAGATTCTGCCGCTGCGTTACTGTCCGGTGCGCTATGAGCAGCTGGTGGATACGCCGGCAGCGGAGCTGCGTCGGGTGCTGGACTTTCTTGGCCTGCCCTGGTCCGACAGTGTGTTGGATCATGTGACGGCGGCCGGAAAACGCAGCCGCATCCCCACGGCGAGCTATGCGCAGGTGGGCCGGCCCCTCTACCGTGAGGCCCGTTATCGCTGGCTGCGTTATGCGGAGCATCTGCAGCCCTTCCTCACGCAGCTGCGGCCGTTTATCAAGGCGTTCGGCTATGACGACTGAAACGCGCGGACAAACGCCGGCGGGCGAAATTCCCGGACTCATGCAGCAGGCGGTGGCGGCGCATCAGCGCGGCGATTTCGCCGCTGCCGAGGAGCGCTACCGCGAGGTGCTGCGCAGTGTGCCCGAGCATGCCGACGCCACTCATTTTCTGGGCCTCCTTGCCCATCAGACCGGCCATGCCGAAGCGGCACTGGTATTGCTCAAACAATCCGTGATCCTGGGTCCAGGAAGTGCGCTTTACCGCCACAATCTCGGCGGCGTGTTCAGAGAACTCGGCCGCCATGTCGAGGCGGAGCGCTGTTACCACGAAGCGCTCACACTCAAGCCCGATTATGCGGATGCACTCATCGGACTCGCGATGGCGCAGGCAGCGCGCGGCCATTTCGAGGATGCAGCTTCGAATTATCGCCGGGTACTGGCGCTGGACCCACGCAACTTTGAAGCCTGCCTGGGCCGCGGCGGGGTGCTGCTGGAACTCACGCGGCGCCGCGCAGGCCTGGATTGTTATCGCGTTGCACATAGGCTTGCGGCGGGAGATGCGGAGAAACTGCAACGTGTGGGACTGGTCTTGCGCGAGGCCGGAGCCATGCCGGAAGCCCGAGACTGCTTCGAGCAGGCGCTCCATCTGCGGCCGGAGTATGTAGAAGCCCACAACAGCCTCGGCATCACCTTGGGGGATATGGGTGAGTTTGACGCTGCCGAAACCCACTATCGCGAAGCGCTGCGCCTGCGTCCCGCCTACGCCGGTGGCTGGCACAATTTCACGAGCATCGCCCGTCTCATGCCTGACGACCCCCTGTGGCTTTCATTGCAGGCCTACGCGGAGCGGGTTGCGGAACTGCCGCGGGCCGAAGCGCTCATGCTGCATTTCACCTTGGGCAAGGTGCACGATGACCGGGGCGAATACTTGCAGGCTTTCGAGCATTATCTGCAGGGCAACCGGCTGAAACGCGCGAGCATTGAATATGATGAAGCGCGTCAGCAACGTTTTTTTCGTGATTTCACCCGTTATTTTGATTCTGCATTTCTAGCCGCGCGCGCCAGCGCGGGTCCCGACAACAAACTGCCGGTATTCATCGTCGGCATGTCGCGTTCCGGTACCACGTTGGTGGAGCATATCCTTGCCAGCCATCCGCGGGTGCACGGCGCGGGCGAGCTGCACCTGCTGCGGCGCTGCTTGCGCGTGGAACTGGGTTTCACGGACAGCGATGACGAGCTGCCGGTAAAGCTGGCAAGCTTGGATACTGCGGGTTTTCGGCGTATCGGCGAGCGCTACTGTGCGGCGCTCGCGGAACTCGCACCCAGTGCCGCGCGCATCACCGATAAATTGCCCGGCAACATGGCATTGGTGGGGCTCATTCATATTGCCTTCCCACGCGCCAAAATAATTCATTGTGTGCGCGATCCCCTGGATACCTGCCTATCCTGTTACTCGAAATTGTTCACTACCGGGCACGCATTCAGTTACGAACTGGGTGAGCTGGGGCGTTTCCACCGGTTATACGAGGAGCTCA
>JAGWNO010000096.1 GCA_028871235.1 Gammaproteobacteria bacterium | reverse complement strand
AACCGCTCACTATCGAGACCGCACATGGCGAAGTACGCGCCCATCCGGGTTCGGCAAAAAATCCCGACTTGGTCCTGAACGGCCGCGCACCACTCGTCGCCGCCGTAGTCCTGGGCAAACTGGATTTTAACGCCGCCACCGCCGCCGGCATGAAATCTAAAGGCGATCCGAAAATCCTGCGGCGTTTGCAGCCACCGGTTCAACCGCAACGCTAAAGCAGAATGAGCAGGCACTATGACGATAAAGAAGAACAGCGCTACGGCACCTGGAGTTCACCAGGACTTTGCCCGCGTTGTGAAGGCTTTCGCCAAAGACCGCCATGTCACGCTCCCGGGGAATGGAAAAGGTTTCGGCTCCAGCGCACTCAAGGTCAACGGTAGGATCTTCGCCATGATGTCATCCAAGGGAAAGTTCGTGGTGAAGCTTCCCAAGGAACGCGTCACCGAACTGGTGAAAGACGGCAAAGGCGACAACTTCGCCCCCGGCCGCGGCAGATTGATGAAAGAATGGCTGGAGGTAAAAATACCGCAAGCGCAATGGATGGCGCTTGCGAAAGAAGCGCGGGATTTCGTCCGTGATGGGGAATAAGGGCAGGAGCCGGGGTTACGCTTGCATCTCGTCGCGCATTCCGATTCCGGATCGGGACGCGGGAAGGAATAAACCACGCTTAGCAGGTTCAACTGAACAGCTGGAGAATCCGTGGAACTCAAAGACGTTATTGCCGCCCTGTCGGAGATGCCTGTCATTCTAAAAAGCCACCTCGCCGATCTGACGAACACTCAACTGCGCTTCCAACCCCGCGGTGGATACTTTTCTATTCTCGAAAACATCTGTCACTTGCGGGACATCGAGATCGAAGGCTACGGCGTGCGCTTGCGACGCCTGCGCGCGGAAGCGCATCCTACGCTGCCCGACATAAACGGCGACCAGCTTGCTCTCGAACGTGAGCCCCATGGTGGCCATAAAGTGAAGCCTTCCCTGTCTATCCGCAGACCCTGACTTCATCATCACCATGAAGGCCAGGACGCTGCGCCGTTATAATGAAGTTTAACCGCAACTGACCGGGAGTCCGTCACCCCATGCGCGAGGATGCTATTGAAGGGGCACGTACAAAAGTCGGTGCCATCTATCGCAGTGACTCGCGCCGCGTACTCGCCACCCTGATCCGATTGTTAGGTGATTTCGAACTGGCTGAAGAAGCGCTGCACGATGCCTTTGCCGCGGCACTGGAGCAGTGGCCGCGCGACGGTCTGCCCGCCAGTCCCCGCGCATGGCTGGTGTCTACCGGCCGTTTCAAGGCCATCGATAAACTGCGCCGGGCTTCGCGTTTCGACCCACTGGACGAACCGGCCGAACAACTCGAATCTCAAATCGATGAGAGTGCCTCACAAGCTGTTTATGAGGAGATTGTAGAAGACGATCGGCTGCGGCTGATATTCACTTGCTGTCATCCTGCGCTGTCGCCCGATGCCCAAGTCGCGCTCACACTACGCGAAGTCTGCGGGCTTACAACCGAAGAGATCGCCAGTGCTTTTCTCACGGGTGCCACAACGCTGGCACAACGCATTGTGCGCGCCAAAGCCAAAATCCGCGAAGCGCACATTCCCTACGAAGTCCCGTCACAGAATGAATTGCCGGAGCGTCTGGAAGCGGTGCTGTGGGTCGTCTATCTGGTGTTCAATGAAGGCTACTCGGCTTCCTCCGGAGGCGCGCTGACACGCGCTGATCTCTCGGCGGAAGCCATCCGTCTCGGACGTTTGCTGACGCTGCTGTTGCCCGAACCCGAAATCTCAGGCCTGCTGGCGCTGATGCTGTTGCAGGAATCGCGGCGCGCGGCACGCACCTCGCCCGGCGGTGAGCTGGTGCTGCTGGAGGACCAGGACCGCACGCGCTGGAACGAAGAGCAAATTGCGGAGGGGCTGGCGCTGGTGAAAAACACGCTGGCCTCGGGCCGCGCCGGTCCCTATACGCTGCAAGCGGCCATCGCCGCGGTGCATGCCCGGGCCGACACCATGGCCGCCACCGACTGGTCGGAAATCGTGAAACTCTACGAACTGCTGGAAAGGCTGCAACCCTCGCCGGTGATCGAGCTGAACCGGGCCGTGGCCCTCGCCATGCGTGACGGGCCGGCCGCCGGTCTCGCCCTGGTGGACGCGATCCTGGCGCGCGGCGAGCTGGCCGATTATCACCTGGCACATGCGGCACGGGCCGATTTTTGCCGTCGTCTCGGACGCACCGCCGAAGCCCAGGCCGACTACCGTCGCGCCCTGGAACTGGTAAAACAGGAACCGGAACGGCGGTTTCTGCAGCGGCGGCTGGCGGAGCTATCGGGATAACCTGCCGGCTTCGCAGGTTTAATCACCCCGGTCTTAAAAACATCGTCTGTCATGTCGAAGCCAGGCTGCTCTGTTCGACTATCAAATAAGGTGATGTCATGCCCCGGTAGACAACCGCCGCAGGAGAGCACCATGCGAAAACTCATTCTGAAAATGTCTGTTTCCATAGATGGGTTCGTGGCCGGGCCCAATGGAGAAATTGACTGGATTTTCAAAAGCACCGATGACGCGACTGCTGATTGGATCGTGGACACCCTCTGGCAGGCGGGCGTTCACATCATGGGCAGCCGCACGTTCCACGATATGGCCGCCTATTGGCCCACCTCCACGGAAAAGTTCGCCGCGCCCATGAACGAGATTCCGAAGCTGGTGTTCTCAAGGAAAGGCCGCGTGGATATCAGCGGAACGGACTCCACCACCCAAGCGCTCAAGGACGCCCGCCGCGCGCGCCCGCATAAACCCGCCACCATAGCCGCCGACAGCAGCTGGACCCATGCGCCGGTGGCCCGCGGCGAACTGAAAGCGGAGATCGCTCGGCTGAAAACACAGCCCGGCAAGGACATCCTGGCTCACGGCGGGGCGCGCTTCGCCCAGAGCCTGGTGCGAGAGCGGTTGGTGGACGAATACCGGTTGGTGGTGCACCCGGTGGCGCTGGGCCGGGGCCTGCCGCTGTTTTCGGATTTACAGGAGCCGCTGCACCTGAAACTCGTCAGCAGCACCGCCTTCGGCGCCGGTGCCGTAGCGCAGGTTTACCGGCCCGCATAAATTTTCTTCGCAGCGCCTGTCGAAATAGGTTGTGAGCAAACGACTAATCAGTGAAAAGCGCGGCCTGGCCGCCACGGAGTGAACCATGAAATACCTGTGCCTGGTGTATCTGGACGAAAAACGGCTGCCAGAGGTGCCGGATGCGGAGTGTGTGGCTTTCGATGCAGGGCTCAGGGCCAACGGCCGTTGCCTGGCTTCCGAGGCGCTGCAATCGGTGCACACCGCCACCACCGTACGCATTCGCAACAACCGCGTCTCGGTTACCGACGGACCATTTGCCGAAACCAAGGAACAACTGGCGGGTTTCTATATGATTGAGGCGCGCGATTTGAATGAGGCCATCCAGATCGCCGCCAAGATTCCGCCGGCGCGCGTCGGCAGCATCGAAGTGCGGCCCATCCGCCCGATCCGCGAAACCGTGGCGGCCGAACAGGCCCGACAGAAACACTAATCCCTTTTAACTGCAAGGAGAACTGCGATGCGAGTCATGGTGATTGTCAAAGCCAACCAGGATTCCGAAGCCGGCGTCATGCCCAAGCGCGAGCTGTTGGAAGCCATGGGCAAGTTCAACGAGGAGCTGGTCAAAGCCGGCGTAATGCTCGCTGGTGAGGGGCTGCATCCGAGTGCCAGGGGCAAGCGCGTGCGCTTCGAAGGCGCTCAGCGCACCGTTACGGACGGCCCGTTCACTGAAACCAAGGAGTTGATCGCAGGCTTCTGGCTGTGGCGGGTTAAATCCATGCAGGAGGCCGTGGACTGGCTCAAGCGTGCGCCCTTCGACGGCGGTACCGAGATCGAGATCCGCCCAGTATTCGAAGCGGAAGATTTCGGCGAGGAACTCACGCCCGAGTTGCGCGAGCGGGAAGCGCGCCTGCGGGCCGAGGTTGAGAAGCTCGTCAAGAATCCGAAACGTTAAACCAAGTGGCTAATGAGGAGATCGACCATGCAGATCCAGCCCTATCTGTTTTTCGACGGCCGTTGTGAGGAAGCGGTCGAGTTCTACAAAAAAGCGCTCGGCGCCAAGCAGGGACGCTTCATGCGTTACCAGGACAGCCCGGAAGCGCCTCCGCCCGGCATGGTGCCGCCCGGTTATGAAAACAAGGTGATGTACACGGAATTGAGCGTTGGCGAGAACCAGCTAATGGCCTGCGACGATTGCACCCGCAAAAACACGGCCTTTCAGGGTTTCAGCCTGTCGCTGAGCGTCGCCGATGAAGCCCAAGCCAGGCGCGTGTTCACGGCGCTGGCGCCCGGCGGACATGTGGGCATGCCGCTGGCCAAGACTTTCTTTTCACCGTGCTTTGGCATGTTGAAGGATCGCTTCGATGTGAGCTGGATGGTGATCGTGCCGGCGTAAGCGGTGAGTGTAAAGTAGCAGGAATAGTCTGGAGGAACTGTCATGCAATCACCTTCACAAACCGGCAATTCGAAAGCCATGCTGTGGGCGGGATGCGTTATCGTCATCCTGGCGGTATTGTTCTTTCTCTTCGACAGCGCCATGAAGCTGATCAAACCGGATTTGGTGATCAAGGCCACCGGCTGGCACGCGGGCGTGGTGGTCGGTCTCGGCGTGACGCTGCTGATCAGCACTATTCTGTATGCCATTCCGCGCAGCTCGGTGCTGGGCGCCATTTTGATCACCGGTTATCTGGGCGGCGCCATGGCCACCAACCTGTTCCTCAGGTCACCGGTTTGGTTCAACTGTCTGGCGGTGGTGTACGGCATCCTGCTCTGGGGCGGATTGTTCCTGCGCGACCCGCAGTTGCAGGCGATTCTCCCTGTGCGGCGCTGACGCAACACGCTCAGCACTCAATCGAAGCTTCAGTAGGAGTACGGACAATGCAGAAGATCACCCCGTTCCTGTGGTTCGACAGCCAGGCCGAAGAAGCGGCGAAGCTCTATGTATCCATATTCAAGAACTCGAAGCTCGGACAAGTTTCCCGCTACGGCAAGGAAGGCTACGAGGTCCACAAGCAGCCGGAAGGCCGGGCGATGACGGTGCAATTCGAGCTGGACGGCCAGGCCTTCACCGCCCTGAACGGCGGCCCGGTGTTCAAATTCAACGAATCGGTTTCCTTCCAGGTGCACTGCGATACCCAGCAGGAAGTGGACCATTACTGGAACGCACTGTCGGCGGGAGGCGACTCCAAGGCTCAGCAGTGTGGCTGGCTCAAGGACAAATACGGGCTTTCTTGGCAGATCGTGCCCAATGTCCTCGGCAAACTGCTAGGCGATCCGGATCCGGTAAAATCCGGGCGGGTTATGCAGGCTATGCTCAAGATGAAGAAACTCGACATCGCCGAGCTGCAGCGGGCCCATGGAAGTTAATGCAGTGCTGCCGCAGGCGCAATGGATCACCATCAAGCAAAGTTGATAATACATATATTTATCAGAGTCGGATGGCTTTGCCGGTGAGCCGAGCCGCAAGGTCAAATGAATTTTGAAAAGCACCGGTGATTTTCATAGGAGGACATATGAGTTACGTAGACAGTGTCGTAATACCGGTACCCAAGAAGCGGCTGGCCGCGTATCGCCGGCTGGCGCGCCGCATGGGCAAGATTTGGCGCGAGCACGGGGCCCTGGAATACGTCGAATACCTGGCCGACGACGTGCAGCCCGGCAAGCACACTTCGTTTCCGCAGGCGGTAAAACTTAAACCGGGCGAGACCGTGGTTCTAGCCAGGATTGTCTACAAGTCGCATGCCCATCGCGATCGGGTGTTCAAGAAAGTCATGGCTGATCCACGCGTTCCCACCGATCCCAAGCAGTTCCCATTCGACGGCAGGCGCATGTTCTGGGGCGGCTTCAAGCCGATGATTTCCCTGTAATTGAAAGTCATGCAAAACGCTGTGACCGGAAGACACCGCTGGCTGGCATTTGGTGTGTTGTGCCTGGGCGTGCTCATGATCGTGCTCGACACCACCATCGTGAACGTGGCGTTGCCCTCGATCCGCGGTGCCCTAGGTTTCAATGAAACCTCACTGGCCTGGGTGGTGAACGCCTACCTGCTGACCTTCGGCGGCTTCCTGTTGCTCGGCGGCCGGCTGGGCGATCTCTATGGCCGGCGGCTGCTGTTTCTAATCGGCATCACACTGTTCACGCTGGCTTCGCTGGCTTGCGGCCTGTCCGGATCGCAGGCTTTTCTGGTGACGGCGCGCGCCGTGCAGGGCCTCGGCGGCGCGGTGGTGGATGCGGTGGCGCTGTCGCTGATGATGAATCTGTTCACCGAGCCCGCGGAGCGCGCCAAGGCCATGGGCGTGTTCGGATTCGTGTGCGCCGGCGGCGGCAGTATCGGGGTGCTGCTCGGCGGCCTGCTCACGAATGCGCTCAGCTGGCACTGGATTTTCCTGGTGAATGTTCCGGTCGGCGCGCTGGTGCTGGCACTGACGCTGCGCTGGCTGCCGTCTGCGGGTAGCGACGCGCTGCATAGGCATCTCGATGTGGGCGGCGCGATCACAGTGACAACCGCGCTGCTGCTCGCGGTGTACGCGGTGGTGAATGGCAACAGCGCCGGCTGGATTTCGCTGCGTACCCTGGGACTGCTGGCCGCGGCGCTGGCACTGGTTGGCGTATTCCTCGCCATTGAAGCACGGGTGCGCGCGCCGCTCATGCCGCTCAGATTGTTCCGGCTGCGTAACCTGGTCACTGCCAACGTGGTCGGGGTATTGTGGGCCGCCGCCATGTTCGCCTGGTTCTTCCTGTCCGCGCTGTATCTGCAATTGGTGCTGGGCTACAACCCGATGCAGGTCGGCCTGGCATTCCTGCCGGCGAATGTCATCATGGCTGTATTTTCGGTGGGATGGTCGGCGCGGCTGGTCATGCGCTTCGGCTATCGCGCGCCGCTGGTGACGGGGCTGGGGTTCGCGGCCGCCGGGCTGCTGCTGTTCGCCCGCGCGCCGCTGCACGGAAGTTTCATGTGGGACGTACTGCCCGGCATGACGCTGCTCGGCATCGGCGCCGGCATCGCTTTCAATCCGGTGCTGATGGCGGCGATGAACGACGTGGCGCCGGAGGAGTCCGGCCTGGCGTCGGGGATCGTCAACACCGCCTTCATGATGGGCGGCGCGTTGGGGCTGGCGGTGCTCGCAAGCCTGGCCGCGGCGTGCACTGACCGCTTGCTGGTCGCGGGCCGCGAGCAGCTGGCAGCGCTCAACGGCGGCTACCACGTTGCGTTTTTCGCCGGCGCGGGATTTGCGCTGGTGGCGGCGCTGCTTGGCGCGGTACTGCTGCGCGGCACGGCCGCATCCGGCGCGCGCACTGCACAATCCGCTGCGCCGTAACCGCACGGCGTTTTACCGCGCATGCTAAAGAAACTCGACATCGCGGTCCTGACCCAAGCCTATGAACAGAAGTGAGCTAATGCAATGCGTGGTGAGAGGCCGTCTCAGCGGCGGGAAGCGGTAGATGCATGCATAAAGACCTTGGTGAGCGGCACATCGAACACTTCTGCGATTCGGAACGCCACTTCCAGTGAGGGCGAATAGCGGTTGTTCTCGATCGCGATAATGGTCTGCCGGGTAACGCCGACCGTTTTCGCGAGATCGACCTGGGTCATCTCGCTGTGCGCGAAGCGCAGGTTGCGGATGTTGTTGGTGATATGACT
>JAGWNO010000095.1 GCA_028871235.1 Gammaproteobacteria bacterium | reverse complement strand
GGTGGCAGACGTGAATTTTGGACTGCTCAACGATTGTGTCGCCATCGGCCACCATATTTTCGAAGTAGTGGTAAAATTGCGGCGCGACAAGGCGCGACCGGAAAAGCTGCGCTACCGGACGGAATACCTGCGGCGGATTGCCAGTTACACGGCGGACACGGATACGATTCCAGAGGAATCCTGTCTGGATTATATCCCGCCGTCTTCGACCTCGGCGCCTACCATCGATGCTGATGCGCAGGCGCTGGCTACCAACATCCTGCGGCTCAATTACTGGGATATCCAGAATATCCTGCTGAAGCCGCCGGAGAAGGTGGAGCAGACTCCCGCGGTCAAGACCGTGGGCATCGCGGACTAGCGTGGCGGCGGCTTCCGCCGTTACGCCGCGGGTGCACCCGGCCTTTCACCCTAGCCTGTAAGCATGGTGCGAAGCCCCACGCTTCCGACCCGCGAAGGCGGTGTGTCATCCCCTCATCGCAGGTATTTCTCCGTATCCATCAGCTCCAGATCCGGCGACTGTTCGATCATCCAGCGCAGTGACGGGGCGTGTCCCGCGCCGATGAACACGACTACCCGATCACCGGGTGAAGTGTCACGCATCATGTTCGCATAGATGTGTACGTTGCGGGCGTACCAGATGGAGACTAGGTCAGCTCCCGCATAGTCGTTGCCGTCGCCGACGCGGGCTGCATAAGGATACCAGCCTGCATTCATGGCGAGGGACTTCGGGTCGTTCAGGTAACGCAGCACGTCGCCGATGGTCCCGTGTAGGACCAGATCGTCAATATGCTTGAGGTAGGGCGCCAGCTCCGTTTCTGCCGCGTCGAGTATCTGCTTCTGTCCGTGCTTCTCGGCCGAGGCCAGCATGCCGGGGTAGTCGAAAGGAAAGTCCTGGATCGTGTCGATGGGGTAGATGGTCGGGTTGTGGGCCAGTGTCGCGAGGCGGAAACCGTATTGGTAAACCTCGTTTCCGCCCAACTGGAATTTACCCTGCAAGTACTGCTGATATTCCGCGATGATCTTGGGATCGCCGAAATTCCTTTCGATCATGACCTTGGTGGGTTTGAAGCGCGCGATGCCGTCGATCACAGCCGCGATCTCGGCTTGCCGTCTGGGCTCGAGCGGATCGATGTCGGGGGAATTATGCACATCGTGCTTTTTCCCCAGATGGTCGATGCCCACCAGCAGGATCTTGGCGCGGGTTGCGTCCGGTTCAGCCGCGTGAACCGCTGCAATCAGGGCGAATAATAGTGCCGCCATGGCAAGGGACAGTGCAGGGCGCGTGGAGAAACGGGAACGATCGCTATATATCATGGTGAGGCTCCTGCCCGTTTGATGACGGGCACATGTCGCTTTCGCACGGGTGATAGCCCTTCAAATCCTGGTCATCGCCCTCGAATGTGCTTGCGCATCAGATGCATGGCCGCGATGGCTTCAGGCTTCCTCCCGTACCGGGCCGCGCATGCGCGCCTCGCGTATCACCCGCGCCGACCACATGCCGAGATCATCGAGCAGCACGTAGATGGTCGGTAATACCAGCAGGCTGATCAGCGTCGAGAATGCCAGTCCACCGATGATGGCGCGCGCCATGGGGTAATACGGCGGGCCGTCGCCGCCCACCTGGATAGTGCCGATGGCCAGCGGCACGAGACCCAAGATGGTGGTGGACATGGTCATGAGGATTGGCCTTAGCCGGTGGCTGGCACCCGCCAGCACTGCCGAGTAGCGTGATGCGCCCGCACGCCTGAGTTGGTTGATGTGATCCACCATGACTATGCCGTTGTTCACCACCACCCCCATGAGGATGAGGATGCCGATCATGGCCATGATGGAGAAGGTGGTGTGGGTAATGAGGAAGAACCAGAATACCCCGATGATTGAAAAAAGGATGCCGGTTATGATGGCGGCCGGATGCAACAGCGATTCAAACAGCGCTGCCATTACGATGTAGATCATGAGTGCCGCCAGCAGCATGTTGGTTACCATGACCCGGGTGGTCTCATCCTGCTGCTGGATGCCTTGGCCGAACTGCCATTGGTAACCGGGCGGGAAGCTCAGGTTGCCCAGCTGCTCCTGAATGCGCGGCCGCACCTCATCGAAGGTCACGCCCGGAGCGAGATCCATGTTTATGCCGATGGAAGTTACCCGGTTGGTGTGCTGGATACTGGAGGGCCCCTCGGCGAAGTTGAAATCCGCCACCGCATCCAGTCGTACCGCCTGGCCCTGGGCGTTATAGAGCTGCAGGTTGCGGAGCTGGTCGAGAGTCTGCCGGTCGCGCTTCCGGTAGGCGAGACGGATGGCCAGCTCGCCGCTGGCGCTGCGGTAGTGAGGCAGCTCCTCGCCGCGCAGCGCCACCATCACCGCTGAGGCCACCTGTGCCGCGGTGAGTCCCGCGCGCAAGGCCCGCTGCCGGTCCACATGGATATGCACCTCACGGGTCCCGGCCAGAGCATCGGCATGCACGTCCACCACGCCGGTTACATGCCCCAGCACCCGCGTCACGTCCTGCGACAGCCCTTGCAGCACGTTGGTGGACTCGCCGGTGAGTTGCAGCTGTATGCCGCCACCGCCGTTGCCCTGCTGGTCGTCGAAGCTGGGCTTGCCGATGGCCAGTGGCGGCAGGTTCTTGCGGATCTCATCCTCCAGTTCCACGGCGGATTTGCGCTGCCGCAGGTCTTCACGCAACAGAATGGTGGTCTGGGCCTGGCCGTTGTCGAAATAGCTGTATACGGAACGGAACTCGAACTGCCGCTTATGGGCGAACAGATAGCTTTCCACCTTGTTGACCGCATCCTCCACGGTATCCAGGGAGTAATGGCCGTTGAGGTTGTACTGTAACAGCAGGCGGGTGGGATCGCCGCCGCCGTTCATGTCCTTCTTCACCAGCGCGATGGGTATTGCCGCGGTCGCGATCACCAATGCGATGAAGCCGATCGTGCTCCAGCGGTGGGTGAGTGACCAGCCCAGCAGCCGGCCGTACTTCGCGGTGATGTTTTCGACCATGTTGGCCTTGGTGCGCACCTTGGGCGTGGGAATGCGTGCCGACAGCATGGGCATCATGGTGAGGGAGATGAGCAGCGAGGCGCTCAGCGACACAACGATGGCGATGGCTACGTGCTTGAGATATACGGTGATGTCGGATTGCGGTCCGAACAGGTTGGGCAGGAACACGATGATAGTAGTGAGCGTGCCGGTGGTCACCGCCAGAGCGACTTCCCGTGAGCCGGTGAGGGCGGCCCGCCTCGGATTGCCCGGATACAGCTGCCGGTGGCGAAAGATGTTCTCGGTCACTACCACCGCATTGTCCACCAGCATGCCGATGGCCAGCATCAGCCCCATCATGGAGAGGATATTCAGGGAGATTCCGGCGAAATACATCACTGCCAGGGCGATGAGCAGTGAGAAGGGCACCGCCAGCGTCACCATCAGGGTCGAGGATATCTGCCGCAGGAAGAAATACAGCACCACCAGTGACAGCAACGCGCCTATCAGACCGGCGTCCATGATGCTGCTCAGCGACTGTTTGACGCCGTCGGCTTCATTATTGAGGAAGAAGACTTTGATGCCCTGCATCTCCGGCAGCTGCCCGATCTCATCGATTTCCTTGAGCACACGCTGGGCCACATCCACCATGTTGGCGCCGGTTTCCTTGTAGATGTCCAGGCCGATGGCGTAGTGGCGATCCAGGTGCCGGCCGTAGGTGCGCTCCGGGTTCGCATAGGTGACGTCGGCGATGTCCTTGAGACGCAGGTTCTCGGGGCCGATGATCAGATTACGGATGTTATCCAGGGATTTATATTCATCGTTGATTTGCACCAACAAGCGCTCGCCTGCGCTATCGATGCTGCCGGCGCTGACGGTGAAGTTGCCGCGCAACAGCGTGGCGTTCAGCCGGTTCAGATCCAGGTGGTGCGCGGCGATGGCGGCGGCTTGCAGCTCGATGCGGATTTCCGTGGGTTCGAGCCCGTACAGCTGCACCTGGGAGACACCGTTCACCCGTTGCAGGCGGGTCTTGAGCATGCGATTCAGCATCTCGTAGGACGTTGACAGGTCGCGGTTGCTGGACAGGCGCAGCTGCAGGATCGGCTGTTCAGCGAGCGCCGCTTTGATGACGCTGATATGACGCACGTCGGAGGGCAGTTCGGCGCGGATGGCGTCAATCTTGTCCAGCACCTGCACTTCCTTCACCGAGACGTTCTCGCCCCAGTTGAGGAACACCACGATCTGCGACTGGTTGGCGTCGGAGGTGGACTCCATGCGCTTCACGCCGCCCAGAGTGCTCAGCTGCTCCTCGATGGGCTTGGTGATGAGCCGCTCCACTTCCTCGGGGCTGGATCCCTGGTAGGGCACCTGGATGGCGATGGCGGGATAGTCGATGTCCGGAAAATATTCCAGCGGCAGCAGGCGTGCGGCGATGACGCCGATGGCGGCGAAGCAGGCGAATATCACCATCACCGCGACCGGCCGCTTGAGGGCGAATTCCGTCAGGTTCATGGCGTTACGCCTTCCTGCATGGCCACGGCGGCGGCCAGCCGGGCGTCACGGCCCCGGTCCAGCACCGAATAAGCCACCGGGATCACCACCAGGGTCAACAGGGTGGAGAACAGCATGCCGCCGATGACGGTTATGGCCATGGGCGCGCGGATTTCCGCACCCTCGCCGAGGCCCAGTGCCATCGGCAACAGCCCCAGGGTGGTGGTGAGCATGGTCATGATGATCGGCCGCAGGCGCGAGCGGCCGGCTTCCACCAGCGCTTCCTCGCGGCTCAGGCCGCGGGTGCGCAACTGGTTCACCAAGTCAACCAGCACGATGGCATTGTTCACCACGATGCCAGCCAGCATGATGAGGCCGATGAACACCACCACGCTGATGGTGGTGTGGGTGACGAACAGCGCGAACACCGCCCCCACCAGCGCCAGCGGCACGCTCAGCATGATCACCAGCGGATGGATGAGTGATTCAAATTTAGCTGCCATCACCAGGTATACCAGGAAGATGGCCAGGATCAGCGCGAACTGCATGGAGCGGAATGAAGATTGCATCTCCTGGTTCTGGCCGGCGACACGCGCGAACACGCCGGAAGGCACGGGCGTGGACGCCACGATCTGGCGCGCCACCTGCGCCGCGGTGCCCAGGTCGCCGTAGGCGAGGTTGACGGAAATGATGGCGACGCGTTCCTGACCCACGCGGCGGATTTCTCCCGGACCGTTGGCCAGCACGACGTCGGCCACGGCATCCAGCGGTATGGGATGCGCGCCGCCGGGATTCACGATGAGATTGCGGATGTCATCCAGGCTGGCGCGCTGATCACCGCGGTTGCGCACCAGCACGTCGATCTTGCGGTCGTGCAGGGTGTAGCGGGTGGCCACGTCGCCGCGCACTTTGGCGACGATGGTGTTGGCGATGTCGCTGCTGGTGAGGTTCAGTTGCGCCGCCCGCGCCGGGTCGACATGAATCTGGATTTCCGGCTGGCCGGACTGTATGGAGTTCTTGATATCGGTGAAGCGCTTGTTGGCCGCCAGACTATGGACCAGGCGGTCGCTCACCTGTTGCAGCGCATCCAGGTTGTAGCCCACCACCTCGATTTCCAGCGGCGTGGACAGGCTGAACAGCGACGGCCGTTCGAACTTGTACTGTACGCCGGGCAGCAGCGCGAGGCGGCTGCGCAGCGCGTCCATGGCGGCGTTCTCGTCTTTGCGGGTGGCGCCGTTCTTGAGCACCACATTGAGGGTGCCGCTGTTTTCGCCGGCGTCCACCGGATTCACGTCGAGGCGGTTGCCGGTGCCGGCCACCGAATAGGTGGTGGCCACATCCGGCAGTTTTGCCGCCGCGTGCTGCACTTCCAGCACTGCACTGTCGGTCTGGGTGAGCGGCGTGCCCGGCGGCAAGGTCAGCTTCACCTGGAATTCCCCCTGGGACAGTTGTGGGATGAGTTCCACGCCGAGGGTGGGCAGCAGTGCCAGGGCCGCGAGGAATGAACCCAGCGCGGCACCGATGACGGTGAGTTTATGCCCCAGGGCCCAGCGGATAAGCTTTGGATAAGAATTTTCAAGGTAGCCGTAGCCGCGCTGGAAACCATGCATGAACGGCTGCAGCAGGAAGCCGAACGCTTTGGCGATGACGCCGGCGATAAGCACGCTGCCACGCAGCAGGTTTTGCGACAGCAGCGTGCAGAGCCAAGCACCGCCGCGCGGGATGCGGTAGAGCAGGCGGGTCACGCGGTTCCCTGCTTCTGCCCGCGGCGGATCCTCGCCGGCACCCCCGACATGCAGCGCACCGGCAGCCGGAGTGCTGAGTGAAGCGAGCATGGGGATGAGGGTGAGGGCGGCCAGCAGCGAGAACACCACCGAGTAGGTGACCGTAAGCGACTGATCGCGGAACAGTTGGCCGGCGATGCCGGTGACGAACACCAGCGGGAAAAACACCGCGATGGTGGTCATGGTGGAGGCGGTGATCGCACCGCCTACCTCGCTGGTGCCATGGCGCACGGCATCACCGATGTTTTCATCCATGCCGCGATGCCGCGAGATGTTCTCCAGCACCACGATGGAGCTGTCCACCAGCATGCCGATGGCCAGCGAGATGCCTCCCAGCGACATCATGTTCAGGGTGATACCGCTGGCGTACATGGCGATGAATGTGGCAATCACCGACACCGGGATGGTGATGCTTACAATCGCGGTGGCCCAGAGATTGCGCAGGAAGAAATAGATGACCAGCGCCGCCAGCAGGCCACCGAGGATGGCGGCATCAATGACGTCGCTGATGGCCGCGGAGATGAACCGCGACTGGTCATAGACTTTGACCAGCTTCAATCCCGCAGGCAGATGCGGCTGCAACCGGGTGATTTCCCTGTCCACCGCCTGGGCCACCGCGACGGTATTGGCGTCGCCGGCCTTGTATACCGCCAGTTCCACCGATTCCCGGCCATTAATGCGGGTGATGGCCTGGCGCTCCTTGTAACCGCGCTTCACTTCCGCCACGTCCCTGAGGTACACAGGCTGGCCATTGCGCACGGCCACCACGGCGTTGGCGATGTCGTCCACGTGCTTGAATTCGTTGACGGTGCGTACCAGCAGCTTCTGGTTGCCTTGTTCCAGCAGACCGCCGGACAGATTCACGTTCTCCGCCTTGAGGCGCGCGGCGATGTCACTTATGGACAGGTGCAGTTCCGCCAGCCGCGCCTGATCCACCAGTACCTGTACCTCGTCTTCCAGGCCACCGCTGACCTTCACCGCGCCGACGCCGTCCACCGCCTCCAGGCTCTTGGTGAGCTCCTGGTCAGCGTAGGTGCGCAGGAATTTAAGCTTCTGCACGTTCGCGTCCGGCGTAACGGCATCCGTCAGGGCTGCTGACGTGCCGCTGAGGCCAAAACGCATGATAGGCTCGGTGGAGGGGTCGAATCGCAGCAGCACGGGCCGTTTGGCGTCGGTGGGCAGCTCCAGCGCGTCCAGTTTCTCGCGCACGTCCACGCCGGCATAGTCCATGTTGGTGCCCCAGGTGAACTCCAGGGTCACATCGGACTCGCCGGGGCGCGATACGGAACGCACCTGGCGCACGTTCTTGATGACGCTGACCGCTTCCTCAGTGGGCTTGGTGACCAGGTTCTCCACTTCTTCCGGCGCCGCACCCGGCAGTTCTGTGCGTACCGTCAGGGTGGGATAGGAGAGTTCCGGCAGCAGGTTGAGCTTGAGTCGCGATACCGCCACAAAGCCGAACACCATGACTGCCAGCGTCAGCATGCCGATGGTGACGCGCC
>JAGWNO010000094.1 GCA_028871235.1 Gammaproteobacteria bacterium | reverse complement strand
ACATCACCAGCACCAGGCTTTCCTGGTACAGGGGGCCGAGACCCTGCACCAGGGCATTCAGTCCCTGCCCCAGTGCCGCCAGATGGGTGGCCAGCTGGCCCTGGGACGCGCCCTGGTTCACATGGGTATCCCAGCCGCCCACCGACAGGAACCCCAGGCGGACGCGGGCATCGCGCTGCATGAGCTGGGCCAGACGGGTGGTGTCGCTGGAAAAACCGATGACGTCGGGAGCGCCGTTGTAGGAATTTTCCATGTCCTGGCGGATGTCACTCATGAGTTCACCGCGGGACTGACGGCCATCCTTGAAGGCCTGATCCACGGAGCTGTCGCCCTGATAGAGGGCGGCGTAGGCATCCGCCACCTGTGGCCGGTCGATGGGCAGCGGCCGGCCGGCGTTGCGCCCCAGCGGCAGGTTGGAGACCGCATTGGGTCCGGTGAGAATGCGCGGCAATACCGCTCCCAAGCCCAGGGCTTCGCTGGGTGTATGCGTCCCGGGCATCGCGCCCACCAGCCGGTTCATCCAGCCGCTGGTGACGGTGCCGTCGCCGGGAGCGCCGGTTTCCATGTAGGCCTGGGCTTCGAAATGGGAACGATTGGGATCCGGCGAGCCGCTGGCATGCACGAAACCCATGGTTTGGTTCCGCCAGTAGGGCATGAGCGGCGCCAGCGACGGATGCAAACCAAAGTAGCCGTCCAGGTCCAGCACGCCGTTGTTGGTACCAGCCTTGGGGATGGCGATGCTGGTGCGCGCCTGGTAATAACGATCGTCGCCATAGGGCACCACCACATTGAGACCGTCCACCGCACCGCGCAGGAAAATCACGATCAGGCGGCGGCTGTTGTTCACTGCCTGGCCGACGCGCGCGGCCCAGCCGCGGGTGCCGAAGCTGACCAAAGCAGCGCCGGACAGGAGCACGGCCTGACGCAGGAATTCTCGGCGGTTCATGGGGGTTCTCCTAGCGGTACTGAAATTGGGGGCTACCCAGGATCAGGCCGGCGCGCAGCCGCGCCGGCTGGCTGTCGATACTGGCCATTTCCCGGCTGCTGAACAGGCCCGTGAGGGTGTCGTACAACTGCGCGTCCAAGGCCTGTGGATTCTGCATCTGTTGGCCAGCATCCAGCCGGCCCACGCCGGCCATGGTGGCAAAACTCAGACGCATCATCATGGCATCCGGATTGAGCCAAACTTCGCTGGTGTTCTTATAGCCGTCGGGCGTGACGCAGCCGAACAGCGGTTCGCCCAGGCGCGCCATCATGCCCAGCATCAATTTCGACTGTGCCGGCACGTCGGTGAACTGCATGCCCGAAGCGCGCGCCATGGAGATCACGTATTCATAGGGTGTCTTGAATTTATTGCCGCGGTTGCGCACCGACCAGAACTCCGGGCTCTCGAACAGCTGCTGCAGCACCACGGCGATGTCGCCGTCACTGTGCATCCAGGTTTTGCTCAGGCGCTCCACCAGAGCCGGCGGCGGATGGTCAGCCACGAAGTATTGCGCCAGTTCGTAACTCAGATGATGTGCGGTGGCCGGACTGTCGGCCAGCATCAGCAGCGCGCGCCGCACTTCTCCTTCGCCGCCGCCCTTGAGATCCGTGCCCAAAAATACCTGGTCGCTGAAGTCGTGGCGCATGGGATCGAAACAGAATCCACCGGGTCTGGCAAACGGACCCTTGCGCGGACACAGGCCCCAGCCGGTGAGGATGTGCGCCAGGGTGGTGACGTCGGCCTGGGTGTAACCGCTGTTCACCCCCAGGGTGTGCAGTTCCATGATTTCGCGGGCGTAATTCTCGTTGATGCCGTCGAAGCGCCCCCTGGCGCGCGGCGTTCCCGGCTGGCTGTCCAGCCAGTTGTCCAGATAGAAAAGCATGGCCGGGCTTTGCGCGGTGGCCATGAGCAGCTTGCTGAAATGTCCCAGGGCATAGGGGCGGATGGCATGCGCTTCGTAACTGCCTACCCACAGACGGTCGAGTCCCTTGCCGGCGAACACATTGAAATGGTTAAACCAGAAAGCGGTCATTACTTCCTGCAGCTGGCGCGGACTTTCCACGGCGCGCAGCAGGCGTGATTGGGCGGCCTGCTGCATGATGACGCGGGCGTGCTGACGATACTGCTTGATCACCTGCGGCGTGGGCTTCATTAGTGCGCCCAGCGGCGGCCCATAGTCATTAAACAACTCGGTGGGCGTAAGTTTCAGCGTATCCAGCGCGGCGAGCTGCGCTTGCAGTTGCTTGGGCAGGGGAATGGAATCCGGATGTAATTGCTCGCGGATGTACTGCTCCACGCCCATGGCGGAGACCCGCTGCACATCGCCGGGTGACGGCCCAAAGGCCAGGCGGTTGAGCAGGTGCAGGGCCTGGGCGTCGCTGGAGGCAAAGGCCGCAGTGTTCAGCAGCAAGAAAACCGCCGCCATCAACACCGGCAGCCGGTGGCTACGCTTGCCCGGTGCGATGACGGCGGCCATGAGCGTGGTCCCTAGAAGACGGTGGGTTACCGGCCGGGATGCCCGTGGCGGTCTTGCTTGCGCTGCTTGCGGTCGTGGCGGCGGTCGGCCTTGTCCTTGTGGATATCGCGCTTGTCACGGCGCATGTCCCGTTCCTGGGCCCGGGCCTTGTGGTACTTGCCCTGGGCCACATCCCGGTTTACCTGGCGCTGATCGCGGCGAATGTCGCGCCGGTCGTGATGGATGTCGCGGCTGTCTTTATGTATGTCTCTGGTCTCACGTTTCGCTGGTGCTGGCGCCGGTGCCGGTGCCGACTGGGCGAATACCGCTGCGCCTGCGAAAACCATCAGCAGTGCGCCAGTCATGGCGGCGATCAGGGATTTCATGCTCGATTCTCCTTGGGTTGGGGTTTGCCGGTTGCCCGGCCTCAAGCCCAAGAACGGCGGCCCCCGGGCCGGGTTGACCGGCCGGCGGCATTAAATAAATGTAAGCATCCGGTCAACGCCGCGGGTTCCGGCCGGCCCGCCGCCGCCTGCGCGCTTACAGGCGGGTTCGCCGCTCCAGCATGGTGTTGATTTCCGCCTCCGCGCCCAGCCAGTCGTCGAGTTCGCCGCCGGGGGCAATATGACGTTTCACAGCGCGGAAATATGCCGCTTGCGAAATCATGGCACGGCGCAATTCCACATCCACCCGTGCTTGTGCGTGATCGGCCTTTGGCATGCTTGCGCTACGGCGTGACACCCGAGTGACCCGCGACGCCGACAATGCTGCAAAGGCCACGGGCTTCAGTTTCCAGCCGGCGACCGCAGCCGGCCTCAGCGGCGCGGTGAAACGCGCGCGGGCATGCTTCGATACACGGGGTCTGGAATAAAATGATGCGCGCGGCCATGGCACGGGATTTTGACTGGCAGGGGCGCGCCGGGAACTATCTTGAGGTCTATGCGCTGGCGCATAAACGCTGGGAATAATCCCGCCCGCCGGGCCTAACGCCGCCATTCGGCATGCAGCGACAGGCAATCCCCACGCCATGGACATTGGGTTTCCTGGCAGAAAAAGCGGCGCTCCGTGCGGAAACAGGGCTCATGTCCCGGATGTTCCTGCTCCGCCCAAATCCGCCAGCGCTGCGTCTTGCCATGCTGCGCCGCGTGGCCGGATTGGAATGCCGGCGCTGCCGGGCTTGTAAACCGGTGAATATCGGGTCTGTTCATGCTCCGCTCGTATGTGTCTACCTTCCTTGGTCCCGGCAGCGAGCCCGCGTTGGCATCATCAGCCGCTGCCGGAAACATGATTAAAACGTAACCGATCGCCGCGCAACGCGCATTGATCTACATCAGGGCGGAACTCCGCCCACTGAGCCCTTGCGGGCCAGGAACAACGGCTGCATCAAGCATCGCGCGAATAGCCCAGGTTGGGCGCCAGCCAGCGCTCCGCTTCCGCCAGTGTCATGCCTTTGCGGCGGGCATAATCCTCCACCTGGTCGCGGTTGATCTTACCCACCGCGAAATAGCACGACTGGGGATGGGAGAAATACACGCCGCTCACCGAGGCCGCCGGCCACATGGCGTAGTGCTCCGTGAGTTTCATGCCGGTGCGCCGTTCCACTTCCAAGAGCTTCCAGATGCCGCCCTTCTCGGTATGCTCCGGACAGGCCGGATAACCGGGCGCCGGGCGGATGCCGGTGTAGCGTTCCTGGATGAGCGCCGCGCTGTCCAGGGATTCGTCCGGCGCGTAGCCCCAGTATTCCCGGCGCACACGCGCGTGCAGCAGTTCGGCGAAGGCTTCCGCCAGCCGGTCGGCCAGGGATTTCAGCAGGATGGCGTTGTAGTCGTCGTGATCGGCGGCGAAGCGTTCCAGCTGCGCTTCGATGCCAAGCCCCGCGCTTACCGCGAACGCGCCCAGGTAATCGGCCACGCCGCTCATCTGGGGCGCGACAAAATCCGCCAGTGACTGGTTGGGCTTGCCGGCCGGCCGCTGCTGCTGCTGGCGCAGGAAGTGGAAAGTGATCAGGCGTTCGTCACGCCCGCTGTCACGGTACACCGCCAGGTCGTCGCCGGGCAGCGCGTTGGCGGGAAACAGCCCGCACACGCCGCTGGCGCGCAGCCAGCGTTCGGCGATGACCTGGTCCAGCATGCGGTTGGCGTCGCCGAACAGTTTGCGCGCGACCTGGCCTTTTTCTTCATCCTCCAGGATGCGCGGATAGGCGGCCTTGAGCTGCCAGGTGTGGAAGAACGGGGTCCAGTCAATATAGGCGCGGATGGCTTCCAGGTCGTAATCGCTGAGCGTCTCCACCCCCAGGGCGCGGGGCTTGGGGGGCGTATAGGCACTCCAGTTGATGGCCGTGGGATTGGCGCGCGCCGCCGCCAGCGTCAGCCAGGCAGCCTGCTCGCGGCGTTCGCCGTGCTGGGCGCGCACCTGGGCGTATTCCTGCCGCAGCGCCGCATCGAAGGCGCGCCGCCCGCCGCCCAAAAATTTTCCGGCCACGCCCACGGCGCGCGAGGCATCCTTCACGTAGGCCACGCTGCCGGAATAATTGGGCGCGATCTTCACCGCCGTATGGGTGCGCGAAGTGGTGGCGCCGCCGATCAGCAGCGGCTGGGTGAAATTCTGGCGCTGCATCTCCCTGGCCACGTGCGCCATTTCTTCCAGCGAAGGCGTGATCAGCCCGGACAGCCCGATCAGGTCCACCTGTTTGGCGCGCGCGGTTTCCAGGATTTTTTCCGCCGGCACCATCACCCCCAGGTCCAGCACTTCGTAGTTGTTGCACTGCAAGACCACCGCCACGATGTTCTTGCCGATGTCGTGCACGTCGCCCTTGACGGTGGCCAGCAGGATGCGGCCCTTGGCGCGGGTGCCGCGGTCTTTTTCCGCGTCTATGTAAGGTATGAGATAAGCCACGGCCTTCTTCATGACGCGCGCCGACTTCACCACCTGGGGCAGGAACATCCGGCCGCTGCCGAACAGGTCGCCCACCACGTTCATGCCGGCCATGAGCGGACCCTCGATGACATCCAGCGGGTGTTTCGCCTGGCGGCGCGCTTCCTCGGTGTCGGCCTCGATGTATTCGGCGATGCCGTGCACCAGTGCATGGCTCAGGCGCTGGTGCACCGGCTGCCGCCGCCACTCCAGATCCTCCGCGGCCGCGGTACCGCCCTGCTCCAGGCCGGCGGCGAATGCCACCAGGCGCTCGGCGGCGTCCGGGCGGCGGTTGAACAGCACGTCTTCCACCTGTTCCAGCAGATCCTTGGGCAGGTCGGCGTACACCGCCAGCTGCCCGGCGTTGACGATGCCCATGTCCATGCCGGCTTCGACGGCGTGATAAAGGAAAGCCGCGTGCATGGCCTCGCGCACCCGGTTGTTGCCACGGAATGAGAACGACACGTTGCTGACGCCGCCGCTCACCAGTGAGTCGGGGAATGCGCGTTTCAGCCGGCGCACCGCCTCCAGATAATCCAGCGCGTAGCCGGCGTGGGCCTCGATGCCGGTACCCACGGCGAAAATATTGGGATCGAAGATGATGTCCTCGGCGGGAAAGCCGGCGGTTTCCGTGAGCAGCCGGTGGGCGCGCGCGCACACCGCCACCCGCCGCTCCACGCTGTCCGCCTGGCCCTGCTCGTCGAAGGCCATGACCACCACGGCCGCACCGTAGCGGCGCGCCAGGTTGGCCTGCTGCAGGAACTTATGCTCGCCTTCCTTGAGGCTGATGGAATTGATGACGCATTTGCCCTGCACGCACTGCAGCCCGGCCTCGATGATCTCCCAGCGCGAGGAATCGATCATCACCGGCACCCGGCTGATGTCCGGCTCCGCGGCCACCAGCTTGAGGAAACGCGTCATGGCGGCGACCCCGTCCAGCAGGCCTTCGTCCATGTTCACATCGATCATCTGGGCGCCGCTTTGCACCTGCTGGCGGGCCACTTCCAGGGCGGCTTCGTAATCGCCGGCCAGTACCAGCTTTTTGAAGCGCGCCGATCCGGTGACATTGGTGCGTTCGCCCACGTTCACAAACAGGCTGTCGGGCCCGATATTGAGGGCTTCGAGCCCGCTCAGCCGGCATTGCGGCTGGATTTGCGGAACGGCACGCGGCGCCAGTCCCTCCACCGCCGCCGCCAGCGCATGGATGTGTGCTGGCGTGGTCCCGCAGCAGCCGCCCACGATATTCACCAAACCGCTGCGCGCCCATTCGCCCATGTGCGCCGCCATGTGCTGGGGTGTTTCGTCATAGCCGCCGAAAGCGTTGGGCAGGCCGGCGTTGGGATGGACGCTGAGATAGCAGTCGGCGATGCGTGACAGTTCCTCCACGTAAGGCCGCAGCTGTTCCGGGCCTAGGGCGCAATTCAGTCCCACGCTGAACGGACGCACGTGGCGCACCGAATTCCAGAAGGCTTCCGGCGTCTGCCCGCTCAAGGTGCGTCCGGAAAGATCGGTGATGGTCACAGAGATCATCACCGGCACCCGCGCGCCGCGCGCCTCGAATTGCTCCTCAATTGCGAACAGCGCGGCTTTGCAGTTCAGGGTGTCGAATATGGTTTCCACCATCAGCAGGTCGGCGCCGCCGTCCAGCAGCCCGCGCAATGCTTCGCCGTAGGCGGCGCGCAGATCCGCGAAGCTCACGTTGCGGAATCCCGGATCGTTCACGTCCGGCGAGAGTGAGGTGGTGCGGTTGGTGGGCCCCAGGATGCCGGCCACGAAACGCGGCTTGCGGGGCGTGGCGCGGCTCATCTTTTCCGCCAGGCGTGCAGCCAGGCGCGCCGCTTCGTGGTTCAGTTCATAGGCGAGTGCCTCAGTAGCGTAGTCCGATTGTGAAATCGCAGTGGCATTGAAGGTGTTGGTCTCGATGATGTCGGCGCCGGCATCCAGGTAAGCCTGGTGGATTTCCTCGATCACGTGCGGCCGGGTCAGCACCAGCAGGTCGTTGTTGCCGCGCAATTCCCGGCCGTGGCCGGCGAAGCGCTGGCCGCGAAAATCCGCTTCCGAGAGCCGGTAGCTTTGGATCATGGTGCCCATGGCACCGTCCAGCATCAGGATGCGCTGCCGGAGAATTGCTTCGAGCGGTTCCTGGCTGGACATGGCGTTCAGCCCACGTCAGCTTGATTGCCGGAACTTGCAGCTTGCGCGTCGAACCGGTCGGAAGCACGGATCCCAAGCAGATGGCAAATGGCGCGCGTCAGCGCCGCCCGGTTGAGGGTGTAGAAATGGAATTCATTCACGCCTTCGGACTGCAGCTGACGGCACAACTCTCCGGCCAGGTGCGCGGCCACCAGCGTGCGGGTTTCCGGATCCTGGTCGAGGCCGTCGAAATGCCGCGCTAGCGAAACCGGCACGCTGGCGCCGCAGCCGGAGGCGAATTTCAGCACCTGCTGGAAATTGGTCACCGGCAGGATGCCGGGCACCAGCGGCATGCTCACCCCGGCGCGCGCCGCGGCGTCGCGAAAGCGCAGGAACACCTGGGGCTCGAAAAAGAACTGG
>JAGWNO010000093.1 GCA_028871235.1 Gammaproteobacteria bacterium | reverse complement strand
AAAATGGGCCTGGAAGTAGCTGTGCATGGCGGCCTCGAATACCACCACCTTCTTCACTTCCACGTCGTCCAGGTAGCTTTCATTGGCCGCGTACAGGGACAGGGCCATGTCGGCGATGCTGAGCGGTGAATACTGCTTCTGCTTCATCAGCTCCGTGACCCGCTGGCCGCGATCCAGCTGTTTGCGGGTGGACTCGTCCAGGTCCGAGGCGAATTGCGCGAACGCCGCCAGCTCGCGGTACTGGGCCAGCGCCAAACGCACGCCGCCGCCCAGCTTCTTGATGATCTTGGTCTGGGCCGCGCCGCCCACGCGCGACACCGAAATGCCGGCATTGATGGCGGGCCGGATACCGGCATTGAACAGGTCGGTCTCCAGGAAGATCTGCCCGTCAGTGATGGAGATCACATTCGTCGGTACGAATGCCGACACGTCGCCCGCCTGGGTTTCGATGATGGGCAGCGCGGTGAGCGAGCCGGTTTTGCCCTTGACTTTACCCTCGGTGAATTTCTCCACATATTCGGGATTGACACGCGCGGCGCGCTCCAGCAGGCGCGAGTGCAGATAGAACACGTCGCCCGGATAGGCTTCGCGGCCGGGCGGGCGGCGCAACAGCAGTGATACCTGGCGATACGCCCAGGCCTGTTTGGTGAGATCGTCGTACACGATGAGCGCATCCTGGCCGCGGTCGCGGAAATACTCGCCCATGGCGCAGCCCGAATAGGGCGCGATGTACTGCATGGCCGCGGACTCGGAAGCCGAAACCGCCACCACGATGGTGTACTCCATGGCACCGTGCTCTTCCAGCTTGCGCACCACGCCGGCGATGGAGGAGTTCTTCTGACCGATGGCCACATAGATGCAGAACAGGTTCTTGCCTTTCTGGTTGATGATGGTGTCCACCGCCACCGCGGTCTTGCCGGTCTGGCGGTCGCCGATGATGAGCTCGCGCTGGCCGCGGCCGATGGGCACCATGGAATCAATGGCCTTGAGGCCGGTCTGCACCGGCTGCGACACCGACTGGCGCGCAATCACGCCCGGCGCCACCTTTTCAATGGGCGAGGTGAGCGCGGTCTTGACCGGACCCTTGCCGTCAATGGGCTGACCCAGGGAATTCACCACGCGGCCCAGCAGTTCCGGACCCACCGGCACTTCCAGGATGCGGCCGGTGGTTTTCACCGTGTCGCCTTCCGAAATGTGCTTGTAGTCACCGAGGATCACCGCGCCCACGGAATCGCGCTCCAGATTGAGCGCAAGACCAAAAGTATTCTTGGGGAATTCCAGCATTTCGCCGTACTGCGCGGCCTGCAGGCCGTGGATGCGCACGATGCCGTCGGTGACGCTCACCACCGTGCCCACGTTGCGGGCCTCCGCCTCCGCATCGAAGTGCTCGATGCGCTGCTTGATGAGCTGGCTGATTTCCGCAGGATTGAGTTGCATGATCGGGAGCCTCGAGGTGCTTGAATCCGGTTACTGGATGATGGCCGCCGCGAGGCGGGTCAATTTGTCACGCACCGAACCGTCGATCACCAGGTCGCCGGCGCGGATGACAGCGCCGCCGATAAGCGACTTGTCGATAACGCAGGTGAGCCGCACATTGCGCCCGAGCTTGTGTTTCAGCGCGGCGCTGATGCGCGCCTGTTCGGCGGCGGCCACGGTTGTGGCGGCACGCATCTCCACCTCGACCATGCCTTCCGCCTGCTCGCACAGGGCGGCGTAATCCGCCGCGATCTCCGGGAGGATGGCCAGACGCCGGTATTCAGCCAGCAGCCTCACAAAATTACGTCCGTGCTGGTCGAGCGTGTGGCCCGCCTTGGTGCAAAGCGCCATGAACACCTCGGCACGCGCCGCCGGCGGCACCCGCGGATCGCCCAGCAACACCTGCATGCTGTGGTTGCGACTGAAGTCAGCCAGCATCGTCAACAGCCTGCTCCATTGCTGCAGCTCGTCCCGCTGCCCGGCCAGTTCAAAGACCGCCTTGGCGTACGGACGTGCGAGGGTGATGGCTTCGGCCATGGCGCCCGGGCCTCAGTGTATCTGCGCCGCGAGTTCGTCCAGCAGGACTTTGTGGGTCCTGGGATCGATCTCGCGTGAGAGGATGCGCTCGGCGGCGGCCACGGCGACTTTCGCCACCTCGGTGCGCAGTGCATCCTTGGCGCGGTTGAGTTCCTGCCGGATCTCGGCCTGGGCGGCCTCCACCTGGCGCTGGCGTTCCATCTGGGCTTCCTTGCGGGCCTCTTCCAGGAGGCGCGAGGCCTGCTGGTTGGCCACCTCCACCACTGCAGCGCCCCTGTCGCGGGCTGCATGCAGGATCTCGGTGGCTTTCAGCTGCGCATGCTCCAGATCCTTCCTGCCGCGTTCGCCGGCGGCCAGGCCATCGGCGATCTTTGCGACGCGGTCTGCCATGGCCTGGGTGATACGCGGCCATATGAACTTCATCGTCAGCCAGATGAACAGGCCGAAGGCGATGGCTTCTGCGAACAGTGAGGCATCAATATTCACTGCCGTAAACCCTCTTAAAGTGGATGAAACATCGAACTCAGTGGCGCACTATATTGGCTGCCGCCTTCACCGCGCTCACGAACGGGTTATCGAACACGAAGTACAGCGAAAAGCCGATGCCGATCATGGCCACGGCATCCAGCAGGCCGGCCATCAGGAACATGCGGCCGGCGAGCATGCCGGACAGTTCCGGCTGGCGTGCGCAGCCTTCCAGGAACTTGCCTCCCAGGATGCCGAAACCGATGGCGGTACCCAGCGCACCCAGGCCGAACACCAGGCCCACGGCGATGGCGGTCAGGCCTTGAACGTGTGCAATCAGACTTACGATATCCATTGAGACTCTCCTCCGGCAGATTTCAGTAAATAAACATCAGTGTGAATCGTGCGATTCATGCGCCATGCTCAGGTACACGATGGTCAGCATCATGAACAGGAACGCCTGGATGGTGATGATGAGCAGGTGGAATCCCGTCCACAGGAAGGACAGGGGCCACTGCGCCCACCAGGGCAACAATGCAATCAGAATGAACAGCAGCTCGCCGGCAAACATGTTGCCGAACAGTCGCAACGACAGCGACACGGGCTTGGCCAGTGTCTCCACGGCATTCAGGATCAAATTCGGCAGCGCCAGGGCCATCCGGGCAAAGATGTTCTTGGCGCCAAAGGGGTGGGTAAAGAGTTCCTTCACATAACCGCGGATGCCCTTGACCTTGAAACTGAAGAAAAGCGTCAGCAGGAATACGCTGATGGACATGGCGAAGGTCATGTTGAGATCGTTGGTGGGCACTACTTTGAGATACACGTGCTCCGGATTCGCGCCGAACGGCATGCCGATCCACTGGGCGAGACGCGGCAGCAGATCCACCGGCAGCATGTCCATGAAGTTCATCAGCCACACCCACACGAAGATGGTGAGCGCCAGGGGGGCGATGAGCTTGTTGCGGCCGTGGAAGGTCTCCTTCACCTGGGTGTCCACGAAACCCACCAGCGTTTCCACCATGTTCTGCCACTTGCCGGGCACACCGGACGTGGCCTTGCGGGCGGCCATCCAGAAGGAAAAGAAAAATACGAAACCCAGCGTCAGCGACACCAGCAGCGTATCCAGGTGCAAGGACCAGAATCCATGTCCCACCGTCCAATAGGTCAGATGGTGATGGATATATTGGTTCGCAGTGATGCCGGTGTCCTGACTCATGCCGCCCGCCTGAAACTGATCCTCACCAAGCCGATCCAATACGCCACATAGGTGGCGATGTACGCCAGAATCAGCGGCAGGAACGCCGCCTTCAACACCACGATGGCGAGGATGAAAAGCACCACCGTGATCACGAACTTCATGGCTTCACCCACCAGAAAACGCACCAACCACCCTGCCGGCGCCGCGCCCAGCCCCCCGGCGAACAGCGTCATCGCCATATACAGGCTCGCCACTGCATTGATTGCGCCGCCGAGGAGCGCCGAGTAGCCCGCCTGCCAGCCGGCAAGCACGCCGGCTACCAGGGCCGCCAACGCCGCGACCGCCAGTTGCAGGACGACGATGACAAGCGTCCCGCGTCTCGCATCCGCAAACGAGCCAGCCATGAAATGCGCTTCCCGGACAACAAAAAAGCCACGTCGTTACCGGGACCGGCAGCGGGTGGCAGCTCTGAAAGCCCCAATTGTGGATAGCCCGCTATTCTAGCGGTCGGAACGGGTATCTTCAATAAACTTCACATGTATAGCAGCGATATGTACGCCGGAGATTAACGGCGTTCGGCCTCCGGCCGAGGATAGTTCAACGTATGCGGCTCAAGATGCCGTCCAGCTCGTCCAGGCTCGAGTAGTGGATTACAAGCCTGCCCTTGCCTCCACCCCCGGCTTCCACCGAGACCTTGGCGCCCAGTTTCCGGGTGAGCTCGTTCTCCAGCTGGCGGATGTTGGGATCCACCCGCCGCGAGCCCCTGGCCACCCCGCCGTCATTCTCCTTGAGCAGGCGCCGCACCAGATTCTCGGTATCGCGCACCGACAGGTGCCGCGCCACCACCCGCCGGGCGGCATCGTTCTGGGCCAGGCCCTTGAGGGCCAGCAGCGCCCGGGCGTGTCCCATTTCCAGATCACTGCGCTCCACCAGGTTCTTCACCTCATCGGTGAGCTCCAGCAGGCGCAACAGGTTGGTGACTGCGGCGCGGGAACGGCCCACGGCTTCGGAGGCCTGTTGGTGAGTCATGTCGAATTCGCTGATGAGGCGCTGCAGTGCCTGGGCCTCTTCCAGTGGATTGAGGTTCTCGCGCTGGATGTTCTCGATGAGCGCAATGGCGATGGCGGCACGATCAGGTACATCGCGCACCACCGCCGGCATGTGGTGCAGGCCCGCCATCTGTGCGGCGCGCCAGCGGCGTTCGCCGGCGATGATCTCGTAGCGGCGCTCGCCCGGGGGGCGTTCATCCATGGAGTGTTCGTTGATGGGGCGCACCACGATGGGTTGCACCAGCCCCTGGGCCTTGATGGAATCCGCCAGGTCCTGGAGGCTCTCCGGGTGCATGTGCATGCGCGGCTGGTACTTGCCGGGCTGGATCAGGTCCACCGGGATATTGCGCAATTCCTCGGGCGAGTCCTGCTCGCCGGCCGCCCCAGGCAGGGCGCCGCCCAGAAGCGCTTCCAGCCCGCGGCCCAGCCCCTTGCGTTTCACCGCCACACTCACGCCTCCCTCGAAGAGCCCGGGATTGTAGCAGCATCCCCCGGCTCCGCGATGTGCTGCTCATCACGCCGCAGCATCTCGCCGGCCAGGGCGAGATAGGCGAGCGCGCCGCGGGATGCGCCGTCGTGCTTGAGCGCCGGCAGGCCGAAGCTCGGCGCCTCGGCGAGCCGTACATTGCGCGGGATCACGGTGCGGTAGACCTTGTCACCGAAATGCGAAATCAGCTGTGCCGCCACCTCGTTGGCCAGGTTGTTGCGCGGGTCAAACATGGTGCGCAGCAGGCCTTCGATCTCGAGGCGCGGGTTGAGGCTCTTCAGCCGCTCAATGGTCGCCACCAGCGCCGACAGGCCTTCCAGGGCGTAGTACTCGCACTGCATGGGGATGAGCACGCCGTCGGCGGCCACCAGCGCGTTGATCGTCAACATGTTGAGGGACGGCGGACAGTCGATGAGGATGAAATCGAAATCCGCGCGTGCCGCCGCCAGCCTGTCCCGCAGGCGGCTCTCGCGCCGCTCGGCGCCGATGAGGCTCACTTCCGCGGCGGTGAGGTCGCCGTTGGCGGGCAACAGGGTGAAGCCGCTGCTCGCCACCCGCACCAGTGCTTCACTCAGACGCGCTTCGCCCATGAGCACTTCGTAGGTGCTGGCGGCAAGCGCATGCTTGTCCACGCCGGAACCCATGGTCGCATTGCCCTGCGGATCCATGTCCACCAGCAGCACTCGCCGTTTGGTGGCCGACAGCGAGGCGGCCAGATTGACGGCGGTGGTGGTCTTGCCCACGCCGCCTTTCTGATTGGTGATGGCGATGATCCGGCCCATAGAAAATCAGTGCGGGGTAAGGCGTAAGGGATAATGCGCAAAGCACAGGACGCCGGGGAAAAAGCGTGATGCGTGAGAGGGCGCCCGCGGCAATCCGGTTTTTCTCATCCCCTCACTCCTCACACCCCACTCTTCTGAATTTCCACCACGCAGCGTTTTGCATCCAGTCCCGGCACCCGCAAAGGGTGCACCGCCAGCGTTTGGAACCCGGCGGGCAGCGCCCGCAGTTCGTCCGCGGGATAGTCGCCCTTCATGGCCAGGAAGCGGCTGCCGGGTGCGCCCAGATGTCCGGCGAGTTCCACAAAATCGCGGAGCGCCGCGAGCGCGCGGGTCACCACGGTAGCAAACGGCTGTGGGGGGCGGTAGTCCTCGACACGCGCCTGCACCACCTCCACGTTACGCAACCCCAGGTTGGCAATAGCCTGGATCACGAAGCGCGTCTTCTTGCCATTGCTGTCCAGCAGCACGAAATGCCTGTCCGGCAGCGCGATGGCCAGCGGGATACCGGGCAATCCCGCCCCGGTGCCCACGTCGGCGACCCGGCTGCCACGCACGAACGGCTGCACCACCAGGCTGTCCAGCAGGTGCCGGCTGATCATCTCCGCCGGATCGCGCACCGCCGTCAGGTTATACGCGGCATTCCATTTGACCAGCAGTTCGATGAAGGCCAGCAGCCGTGCCTGCGCATCCTCCGTGAGCGTCAATCCGAGCGCCACCAGCCCGGGTGAAAGCTGCTGTCGCCAAGCGTGCTGGGCCATGGACCCGTCCCGGTCAATCCAGTCAGGCAAAAACCGTGACGGCCAGAATAGCAGAACCCCGGCCCGGCCCCGGCAGGTTGACCGCCGTCCACTGCCGGCCGGAGTTCGGGATGAGCACGCGCAATCCCGGGAATCGGGCCATCAGCATGCGGCCCCGTGGACGCCGGCTCCTCAAGCTCTGTGATGCAACACCATCTTCAGCCGTGACTGGGAGGCGGTACCACCCGCAGCACTTCTTCCATCGTGGTCACGCCTTCCGCCACCTTCAGTGCGCCGCGCAGCCGCAGGGGTTTCATGCCGGCACGGATGGCTTCCTGGCGCAGGGCATCCACGTCAAATTCATCCTTTATCAGCTGTTTGAGCCCGGCCGAGAACGCCAGCATCTCATAGAGACCGATGCGCCCCCGGTAACCGGTGTTGCGGCATTCCAGGCAACCGCCCGCCGTGTAGACACGCGCCGGTTTTGGCGCGCCCTTCCACGGCGCCACCAGCATGTCCCATTCGCCGTCGCGCAGCGGCGTCTCCTTGCGGCAATGGGGGCACAGGGTGCGCACCAGCCGCTGGGCGATGACCCCCAGCAACGTCGACTGGATCAGGAACGGCGGCACGCCCAGGTCCAGCAAGCGGCTGATGGACGAGGGTGCATCGTTGGTATGCAGTGTGGACAGCACCAGGTGGCCGGTGAGCGCCGCCTGCACCGCCATGTCGGCGGTCTCGGTGTCGCGGATCTCGCCGATCATGATGATGTCCGGATCCTGGCGCATCAGCGTGCGCACGCCGGCGGCGAATGTGAGCTCGATGCCGGGCTGCACCTGCATCTGGTTGAAGGCCGGATCCACCAGTTCGATGGGGTCCTCCACCGTGCACACGTTCACGTCCGGCTGGGCCAGGAGTTTCAAGGTGGAATACAGCGTGGTGGTCTTGCCGGAACCGGTTGGGCCGGTGACCAGGATGATGCCGTGCGGATTGCCGATCATCTCCTGCCACTGTTTCTCGTCGGCTTCGGTGAAGCCGAGCGCACGGAAATTCCTCAACAGCACCATGGGATCGAAGATGCGCATCACCAGCTTTTCGCCGAAGGCAGTGGGCATGGTGGACAGGCGCAATTCCACTTCCTGGCCCTGGGTATTGCGCGTCTTGATGCGTCCGTCCTGCGGGCGGCGCTTCTCGGAG
>JAGWNO010000092.1 GCA_028871235.1 Gammaproteobacteria bacterium | reverse complement strand
GAAATTTGGCGAGATCATAGAATGTTTCGAAGCGCTTCATAAACTCAGGAACACTTGTATGCGTGGGAGCAACATGAGCGCCAACCGCTACATCATCCGCTCGCCAGCTGCCAGATTCGACGCGTACAGTTCGGTCACCACTCTCAGTTTTTACAGTTAAGAATTCCTCGGGTAACCTTTGGTAGAGTTCCCGATGTAGCCACAGCAGAAATTCCCTGTTGGCCGGCATTAACTGCGGTTCTGCTTCTAGCCGCGCTTCCACCAAACGCTGGACATCAATGTGTGCCAGGCTCAGTTCCTGGAGGGTCCGGGTTTTGGTATTTTTCGAGAAGGACTTACGCATCGCCCGCTCGATGTCGATGGGCCGCGTTCCGTATCCTTCAATCAGGTTCGAGTAGTAGCTATTGGTAATGCGGAGCAGTTCGGCGATGGCCTTATAGGTCACCGGGTGGAGCTTTGCTCCGAGACAAGACGCGCGCTGAGCCAAGTCGAAGGCAAGGTCTTTTAACAGGCCTGTATTACCAGGAAATAGGGGTTCCATAGCCGAGGGACGGTCTATCGACATCATTTTGCCGATCTTTTTGCCGATCTTTTTGCCGATCTTTTGTGATCATAACTCATTGTTATAAAAGGAGCAATCCGATTTGATCATGCCATTTGTGTGGCAATTTTGCCGATCTTTTTGCCGATCTCTATCCACAAAAAGACCCCTTAACTCCGAGATTCCTGGACCAGCGTAACTTCCTCACGGCCCGGAGGGCCATTCTCTATGGCCTTGCTTCCAGCCACTCTTGACTCCCCCTGTTCGCAGAATCCGGGTGATATCTTGGCCTATCCGCTTTCTGCATTTACATACGCCCGCATCTTCACCCCGGAACGCAACCGCGGTCTAGATTGCCCGGTAAAGCGCCGCCATAACCGTTCCTCGCCGAGTGACCGGAAACCACCCGAAGCAGACGTTCAGTTTACGGCAGAACCGGCTGCATATTCTGCCGAAAATCACCGGGCATTCCGCGGACAGGCAGGGATAAAACAAAAGGCCGCGGGCTTGCACCCGCGGCCCGTCCAATGTATCAGCACGTGTTACTTGAAATAATAGCGCAGCGCCAGCGTCCAGCCGTTCGTGTTCTGAGCGTTCGTGGTAGCCAAGCCGTAGCCCACGCCCACAGCGAAGACGGGTGTGAAGTTATAGAGTGCGCCCACGCTTACCGAGTTGGTGGAGGAACCCGGCGACGAATGATCCACTGAACCGTCGAGTTCGAACTGATCCGTCACCATCGCCCGGAGTTGCAGGCCGACATCATATCCGGTATCGGAGGTGGAGGAGCTGAACCCGCCCACATTGGCGGATGCGTTGGTGGAGATGTAGGAAAGGTTGGGGACCAGATCCACGTTGCTGTTCAGCGGGAAGCGGTAACCCACGCCCACCGAGTAGCTGTTCCCGCTCGCCGAGCCGCTGCCGAACATGTTGAAGTCGGCGCTTTCGTGGGCGTACGCGGCGATACCGATGAACCGGTCCGTGAAAGCATAGGAACCGTCCAGGCCGAAGGCGTGATCCGAGGTAAGCCCGGTGCTCGCCGGGTCGTTGATGCTCTGATAGCCCAGGTCCATGAAATCATAGCGGGGGGCATCGGCCCGGGCGGCCGTCGAAGCCACCACCGTTCCGAGTATGCACAGCAGCACGAGAGTGTGATGGGTCTTCATGTGATGAAACTCCTGTAATTTATGTATTGATCCCCGACATCCGTCAGGGTGCGCGAACTTTATCAGAGCCGCGTAACTTGCGGTAGGCGGTATCCGGACTCCAGCGCGAATGTCCACTCCTCGCTGAAAGCCGGACATTCGAATCGCGCCGGGACTGACATTGCCATGGACCGGGAGCAGGGATTATCGTCGCTCGCGCTGCAGGCGTATATTTGAGACGAAGAGCAGGCACTTCTCTTTTGTTTCTATACGCCTACGCTCGTCCCAAACAGCCGGAAAATAAGGAACGTCCATGCCCTATGCCATCCGCATACACGAAACCGGCGGGCCTGAGGTGATGCGCTGGGAGCAGCTCGAGGTCGGCAAGCCCGGTCCCGGCGAGGTCCTGGTGCGCAACACCGCCATCGGCGTGAACTTCGTAGATACCTATTACCGCACCGGGCTCTATCCCATGCCGCTGCCGGCCACACTCGGCAGCGAAGGCGCGGGGGTGGTGGAAGCGGTGGGGCCGCGGGTGAAGGAGTTCAAGCCGGGTGATAGGGTCGCCTATGTGGACCCGATCGGTTCCTATGCCGAGGTCCTGCTGCGGCCCGCGCAGCGGCTGGTGAAGATTCCGGCTGGCGTGAGCGACAGGACCGCGGCAGCCATGATGCTGAAGGGCATGACGGCGCACTATCTCCTCAAGCGCACCTACAAGCTGAAGAAGGGCGACACCATCCTGGTGCACGCCGCTGCCGGCGGTGTCGGTCAGATCCTGTGCCAGTGGGCGAAGTATCTCGGCGCCAGGGTGATCGGCACCGTCGGCAGCGACGCCAAGGCGCCGCTGGCGAAGAAAGCCGGTTGCGGGCATGTGCTCATCACCTCGCGCGACAAGGTCTCGGAGCGCGTGAAGCAGATCACCAAGGGTGCGGGCGTGCCGGTGGTATATGACGGCATCGGCAAGGATACCTTCATGGATTCGCTCGATTGCCTCGCGCCGCTCGGTCTCATGGTGACGTACGGCAACGCCTCGGGCGCTGTGCCGCCGTTCAATCCGGTGCTGCTGTCGCGCAAGGGCTCCCTGTTCCTCACACGCCCGAGCCTGCCGACCTACATCGCCAAGCGCGAAGACCTGGTGCAGACCGCCCGCGAGCTGTTCATGGTGGTGAAGAAGGGCGCGGTCAAGATCGCCGTCAACCAGACCTATGCCTTGAAGGATGCCGCCCAGGCGCACCGCGATCTCGAGTCCCGCCGGACTACGGGCTCGACCATCCTCCTGCCGTGATGGAAGGCGGCCGAGGTGGGCTTCATCCAGACGATTGGCAAGGGTTTGTATGCGGGCTTTTGGTTAACTGGAAGCGGCTAATCCTCGCATAATTTGCAGATGTATCGAGTGGATCAGCCGCCTGACGACATCAACATCCACGGTCTTGCTCATCGCGACCGAAAATCGTTATTTTCCGGACACCACCGCCACTGGTGCATCGCGAGTAATCCGGGGCAAACTGACGCTCCAATAAATTTATAGTATCCGCAACGGCAGTGACAGCTTGAGGTGATGAATGCACGATGTGACGTCAGATCCGGATAAGTTCAATGCGGACGAGCAGTTGCGGTTGACCTGACCGCCAGCGAGTCCCGCGGTGATCGATTCGATCCGCAGCCGCAGTCTGCCTGCCCTCCAGCCCGCGGCAATTGATATTGCCGCTTGTCCGGACCATTCTTATTGATACCGCGTGCACAGCCCCGGACAAGCAATGCAAAGACACCATCAGGCCAAGGACCCCGTGATGCACGGGGACGCAGCGGCGGATTTTAACCGCCGCTATGCCAGACACCTGGCGCTGGCCGACTTTGGGGAAGCCGCGCAGGCGCAACTCGCGAGTGCCAGCGCACTCATCGTCGGTCTGGGAGGACTGGGTTCCGCCGCCGCGCTGTATCTCGCCGCCGCCGGCGTCGGCCGGCTGCTGCTCGCCGACTTCGACAGCGTGGACAAGACCAACCTGCAGCGCCAGATCCTGTACCGCACGGCGGACCTGGGCGGGCGCAAGGCGCAGGCGGCACGCGCTGCAGTGCTGGCGCTCAACCCGTCGCTCAGCGTCGAGGCGCTCGACACGCGGCTGGCCGGAGCGGCGCTGGACGCGGCCGTCGCCGGCAGCGACGTGGTGCTCGACGGCAGCGACAACTTCGCCACGCGCGCCGCGGTCAACGCCGCCTGCATCGCCCACCGCCGCCCGCTGGTATCCGGCGCGGCCTTGCGCTGGGAAGGACGGCTCGCCGTCTTCGATCTGCGCAGCGCCGCCAGCCCCTGTCTCGCCTGCCTGCATCCGGATACCCGGGAATCCCTCGAAAACTGCGAACGCGGCGGCGTGCTCGGTCCGCTGGTGGGAGTCATCGGCAGCCTGCAGGCCGTGGAGGCGCTGAAGCTGCTGACCGGCACGGGTATGCCCATGAGCGGACGGCTGCTGCGCTACGCTGCGCGCAGCGGGCGTTTCAGCGAATTCAGCATCGAGCGGCGGGCGGACTGTCCGGCATGCCGGGACCGGCCGGCGGGCGGATAGCAGTAACTTGCACAGCGCTCAGAAGTTCTGCAGCGCCACTCCCTTGACCTGCGCATACACGGCACAGCCCGGTCGCAGCTCGAGTTCGCGCGCCGAACGGCGACTCACCCGCGCGAGCAGCGGGGTGGCGCCGATGCGCAGCGAGACCACCACCGCAGCATCCGGCAGTTCGGCGAGCGCCGCGACCTGTGCCGGCAGCACGTTGAGGATGCTGCTGGCCTGCGGGCGGGTGCGCGCCAAGCTCACGTCCCGGGCATGCACCAGCACCCGCAGCCGCGCACCGGGTTCGCGCGGCCGGCTGGCGGTGACCCAGAGTTCGCCGCCGGAGAATGCCAGCCGGCTCACGCCGTCGTCCGCGTCATGCTGGACAAACTCGGTGTCGATGGCGACCGCCGCGTCGGGGCGGCGGGCGAGCGGCAGCGAGACATCCGCCGCCAGCGCGTCGGCCGACCCCAGGGCACGCACCCGCCCCGCTTCCAGCAGCAGCAGATGATCGGCGAAACGCACCGCCTCCTCGGCGGAATGGGTCACGTAGATCATGGGCAGAGCCTCGGCCGCATGCAGCGCTTCCAGCGCATGCAGCAGCGTCGCACGCAGCTCCGCGTCGATCCCGGAGAACGGCTCATCCAGCAGCAGCAGCCGCGGGGCGGCGAGCAACGCCCGCAGCAATGCCACCCGCTGGCGCTCTCCGCCGGAGAGCGTCTCCACCCTGCGTCGCAATTGTGCGCCGAGACCGAAGCGTTCTACGGCGGCGGCAAAACCATCGCGATGCTCCGCGGGCTGACGGCGGCGCCACCCGTAACGCAGCGCCTGCTCCACCGTGTTGCCGGGCAGGAACACCGGATGCTGAAACACCAGGCCGACGCCGCGGCGGTGTGGCGGGATGCGCACGCCTTGCTCCCGGTCCTCCCAGAGTTCATCGCCATACGCGATGCGCGCCTGCGCACCACGCTCGAGGCCGGCCATGAGTCTGAGCAGCGTGGTCTTGCCGGCTGCGGACGGCCCGAAGATCACGCTGCGGCCCTGGGCCGGCAATACGCCCTGGGCATCCAGGTCGAATCCCCCCTGCCGCAGCTGAAAACGAAACGTGAGCATCCCGGTCAACGCCGCCGCTGGGTGATGAGATAAAGCAGCAGCAGCGCGGTGAAGCTCATGCCGACGGCGGCCGCCGAAAGCAGGTTCGCCTCGCGGTAATCCAGCGCCTGCACGTGGTCGTAGATCGCCAGCGACAATACCCGCGTGCGCCCGGGGATATCGCCGCCCACCATCAGCACCACGCCGAACTCGCCGAAGGTATGGATAAAGCCGAGTACTGCGGCGGTCAGCAGGTCGGCGCGCAGCAACGGCAGCACCACGCTCGCCAGCCGGTCCCAAGGTCCGGCACCGAGCAGCGCCGCGGTCTCCAGATGGTGTGCATCGAGCCGCTCGAACCCCGCGGTCAGCGGCTGCACCACCAGCGGCAGGGAATACACCATGGAGGCGATCACCAGGCCGGTGAAGGTGAACGCGAAGCTTGCCCCCGACCAGCGCTCGGCCAGTGCGCCCAGCGGACCGTGGGGACCGAGGGCCAGCAACAGATAGAAGCCCAGCACCGTCGGCGGCAGGGCCAGCGGCAGCATCACGCACGCGGTCACGGCGCGGCGCGCCAGAGTCTTGCGCCGCACCAGCCACCAGGCGAGCGGGGTTCCGGCCAGCAGCAGCAGCACGGTGGTGATGCTGGCGAGCTCCAGGCTCAAGGCCAGCGGTGACCAGTCGAAGACCGCGGATGCCGCCGCGCTCACGGCGGTGCCGGCGGCGGTGCGGTGTCCACCGGCAGGCGGTAGCCGAGCCGCGCGATCAGGGGGCGGGCCGGTCCGCGCAGAAAGTCGAGGAACCGCCGTGCCGCTACGGGATCCCGGGCGTGCACCAGCAGCACCGCCTGCTGTTCGATGGGGGGATACAGATTTTCCGGCACCAGCCAGTGGGAGCCGCGTTGCTCCAGACCGGCGGCCAGCAGCTGCGCCCATGATACGAAGGCATACCGGGCGGCGCCGCTCACCGCGAACTGCAGCGTCTGCCCCACGTCCTCACCGTAAACCAGCCGGGTACGCAGCGGCTCAAGCAGACCGAGCTCCGTGAGCACCGCCTGCGCCGCCCGCCCGTAGGGTGCGAAGCGCGGATTGGCCAGCGCCAGGTGCGCGAAACGCGCGCTGCGCAGCGCCGCCGGGCCGGCGGGGGGTTCGGGTTGCGCACCCCACAGGACCAGCACGCCGAGGGCGTAGGTGAAACGGCTCGGACCCGCGGCCAGCCCGGCCGCCACCAGCCGGCGCGGATATTGAGCATCCGCCGACAGGAACACATCATAGGGAGCCGCGTTGCTGATCTGGGCATAGAGCCCGCCGGAGGAACCGGGGCTCGCGATCACGCGGATGCCGGTCTCGCGGGTGAAGGCGGCGGCAAGCTGCTGGAGGGGGCGGTAGAAATCGGCCGCCACGGCCACGCGTACGGCTGTCTCCCTGACCGCGGTGCCCGCGTGCGTGTTAAGCGGCAGCGCCAGCAGGGCCGCCGCGCACCATCCGGCCCAGCCTGCGGGAAGCCGCCCGCACCGACGCCGCGGAGGGATCCGATGCGGGCGGTTCACCTGTCCGCTAGGCGCTGCTGGCCGGCCGCCGGATCACGATAGGCAATATCGTGGCCAGCAGCAGGATCACCGCGATGATGTGCAATGCCTGTGCGTAGCCGCCGGTGCTCTCACGCAGGAAAGCCGTGAGCATCGGCCCCAGCACCCCGCCAAAACCCCAGGCGGTGAGCATCAGCCCGTAGATCGGTCCGATGTTCTTCGAGCCGAAATAATCGGTGGCAAACGCCGGCATGGTGCCGAAACCGCCGCCGTAGCACAGCAGCACGATGAAGGCCAGGCTGGTGAACAGCACGAAACTGCTCATGTAGGGGATGGCAAAGAAGATCAGCACCTGCAGGAGATACATACTGATAAACACGTTGCGACGCCCGATGGCGTCCGACAGCCAGGCCCAGGCCAGCCGGCCGGTGCCGTTGGCGATGGAGATGATGCCGACCATGCCGGCCGCCACCAGTGCCGTGACCCCGGTGAGCTGCTGGGCCATGGGCGCCGCCTGCGAGATGATGCTGATGCCGGCCACCACGTTGAGGAACAGGATGCCCCAGAGCGCGTACCACTGCCAGGTACCCAGGGCTTCCTTGAAGGTGTAATCGCGCGTGCTGCGCTGGGACTGCATGCGCTCCGAGGGTTTCCAGCCTGCCGGCACCCAGCCCGCGGGCGGATTGCGCATGATCAACGCACCGATGGTTACCATGAAGAAGTACACGACGCCGAGGATGGCGAAGGTGTGCAGCACGCCGACCTGCTTGATCAGCCAGGCCGCGACCGGCGCGGTGATCAAGGCGCCGGCACCGAAGCCCGCCACCGCGATCCCGGTGATCATGCCGCGCTTGTCCGGGAACCACTTGACCAGGGTCGCCACCGGCACGATGTAGCCGAGACCGACCCCCAGGCCGCCGAGCACGCCGTAGCTCACATACAGCAGGCCCAGCTTGTCTGCGGACTGGCTCGCCAGCAGCACGCCCAGTCCGTACAGGACTCCGGCCGCGATCCCCACCACACGCGGTCCCTTGCGGTTCATCCACAACCCGCCGATGAACGCGCCGATCCCGAGCACGAAAATGGCGATG
>JAGWNO010000091.1 GCA_028871235.1 Gammaproteobacteria bacterium | reverse complement strand
GCAGCGCAGGCATAAGTTTTACACAGCGGCGCCGGTTTCGCGGCCTGATGAAAATTCCGCCATCGGTCCGGGCATGATCTCCCGTTGACAGTTATACTATATTTCTATAATAATGGAAATATGGAAACAAAGACCGCACTCACCGCCCTGGCCGGGCTGGCCCACGACACCCGGCTCAGCCTGTTCCGTCTGCTGGTGCCCGCCGGACCGCAGGGGCTGGCCGCCGGTGTCCTCGCGGAGCGGCTGGCGCTGCCCGGTGCCACACTGTCCTTCCACCTGAAGGAGTTGCGCCACGCCGGGCTCGTGAGCCAGCGGCGCGCGGGCCGCACCCTCTACTACGCCGCCGACTACGCGGCCATGAACGCACTCATCGATTTTCTGATGCAGAACTGCTGCCAGGGCGCGGACTGCGTCCCCGCCGTATGCGCCCCGGTCCGCCCGCGTAACCAGGAGCCACGCCATGAAACGCATGCACATACACGTCGCCGTAACAGATCTTGAAGCATCCATGCGCTACTACACCACGCTGTTCGGCACCGGACCGACCGTGCGCAAGGAAGATTACGCCAAATGGATGCTGGAGGATCCGCGCGTGAATTTCGCCATTTCCGCCCGCGGCCGCGCGCCGGGGGTCGACCATCTGGGCATCCAGGTGGAGGAACCGGCGGCCCTCGCGGAGATTACCGCGCGCCTGCATTCCGCCGAACAGGGATTGCGCCAGGAGACCGATGCCCACTGCTGTTACGCGCGTTCCGACAAGACCTGGAGCACCGATCCCTCCGGCATCCGCTGGGAGAGCTTCCACAGCCATGGCGAGATCACCAGCTACGGCCTGGATGCGGAGCCCGCCGAAGCGCGCACCGCCTGCTGCAACGGCTGAAAGCCGGAATTCCGTGACCCATGACGGCTAAGCCCTACAACATTCTGTTCCTGTGCACCGGCAATTCCGCGCGCTCCATCCTGGCCGAAGCGTTCGTGAACAACACCGCCGCCTGCCGCGGGCGCTTCAGGGCTTACAGCGCCGGCAGCCATGCGAAGGGACGGGTGCATCCGCTGGCGCTGGAGCTGCTGCAACAAAACCGCATGCCAACCGCCGGCCTGCGCAGCAAGAGTTGGGATGAATTCGCCGCCCCCGGCGCGCCGTCCATGGATTTCGTGTTCACGGTCTGCGACCAGGCTGCCCGCGAGGCCTGTCCCTACTGGCCCGGCCAGCCCATGACGGCGCACTGGGGCGTGCCGGATCCGGCGGCAGTGCAGGGCAGCGAGGAACAGCAGCGGCGCGCTTTCCGGGATGTCTTGATGGTGCTGAGCCGGCGCATCGAGCTGTTCACCAGCCTGCCGCTGGACAAACTCGACAAGCTCACCCTGCAGAAGCACTTGCGGGACATCGGCAAGCGATGAGCCTGCGTCAATGCCTGTTGGCCGAAGCCCTGGGCACGGCTTTTCTGCTGGCCGTGGTGGTGGGCTCGGGGATCATGGGACAACGCCTGGCCGGGGGTAACGAGGCGCTGGTGTTGCTGGTGAACTCCACCGCCACCGGCGCGGGACTGCTGGCGCTGGTCGCCGCGCTCGCGCCGGTCTCAGGCGCGCACTTCAATCCGCTGGTGAGCCTGATGATGAGTGTGCGCGGCGATCTGCCCTGGAAGGCGCTGCCGGGCTATGTCATGGCGCAGTGCGTCGGCGCCGTCGTCGGCGTATTCGCCGCCCATGCGATGTTCGCACTCCCCATCCTGGAACTGGCCACCAAGCCGCGCCCGGGCTGGCATCTGGCCTGGTCGGAGCTGGTCGCCAGTTTCGGGTTGCTGCTGGTGGTGCACCACACCTCCGCCAAGCGCCCGGATGCGGTGCCCGCGGCGGTCGGCTGTTACATCGCCGCCGCCTATTGGTTCACGTCCTCCACCTCGTTCGCCAATCCGGCGGTGGCTCTGGCGCGCGCGCTCACCGACACTTTCACCGGCATCAGCCCGGCCAACCTGCCGGCTTTCATCGCCGCCGAGTTGGCCGGCGCCTTGCTGTTCCTGTTGTATCTGCGGCGCACGGCAGCGCGCACCACGGGCGGATCCACCCGGGCCAGTGCCGAAGGATTCTGAAATTTTCAGTCCCGGGCGGCGGGCGCTACCGCTTCCTGCAACAGCGGTTTCTGCGCGGTCTCCTCCCCCAGCCACAAGGACAGCAGCGCCCCGGCGACACCGGTGGCCGCGAACACCAGCATCAGCCAGCCAACGCCGATGCGCGCCTGCACCAGCGGCAGCAGGAACACCGCCGTGAGCGCTCCCAGGCGCGACACCGCAGTGGCGAGGCCGTGGGCCGAGGCGCGCAGTTCCGTGGGATAGAGTTCCACCGGAAAGATCCAGCAGGTGTTGGCGGGACCGTAACTGATGGCCACCTGCCACAGCAACAGCCCGATCACCAGCGCCGCCAGCGGCGGCGGACCGTGCAGCGCAAACACCCACACCAGCAGCAAGCCGATCACCGAACCCACGAAGCCCCACACCTGCGCCCGCAGGCGGCCGACGCGCTCGATGCTGACGGCCAGCAGCGCGGTGCCGATGAGCGCGACGATGTCCAGCAGCGTGTTGCCGATGACCGATTGCACCTTGCCGTGCAGTCCCAGACCGATAAGCAGCAGCGGCGCGTAGATGCCGAAGCTGTAACCCATGATGTCGAACAGGAACCAGGGCAGGGTGACGAACAGCGTGCGTCTTATATAGTTGGGCGAGAACAATGCCGGCCAGGAAGCCAGCGGCGTCTGCCGGTGTTGCTGTTCCGCCTGCACCAGCGCTTGGCGTTGCGTCTCGCTGAGTGACGGCACCAGTTGTGCCAGCACCGCCACCGCTTCCTTGACGCGTCCGCGTCGCAGATACCAGCGCGGCGATTCCGGCAGATTCTTGCGCAGCCACAGGATGCCGAGGGCCGGGATGGCGCCCGAGGCCAGCATGAAGCGCCAGGCGTGTTCGCCCAGCGGCAGCAGCGCCAGGCCTGCCATGCTCGAGACCGCCGCGCCGCCCATCCATAGGGCGAACACCCACACGGTGATGCGGCCGCGGCGCGCGCGCGGCAGGAATTCGATCAGATAGGTGGCGGACAGGGGATAATCCGCGCCCACGCCCAGGCCCAGCACGAAGCGCAGCACCGCCAGCGAAGCGATGTCCCAGGCAAACCCGGAAGCCAGCGCCGCCACCAGAAAGGTGGCCATATCCAAAAGATAGATGGCTTTGCGGCCGAAGCGGTCCGCCAGCGGCCCGCCCAGCAGACTGCCGGCGAAGGCGCCCGCCAGCGCCGCGCCGCCCAGCAATCCGGTCTCGTAGGGTCCAAGCTGCCATTGCGGCTTCAGCAGGATCAGCGCGATGGCGATGATGGAGATGTCATAGCCGTCGAGAAAAATCCCCAGGCCCGCTGCCCAGGCGGAACGCCGGTGCAGGCGGCCGAGGCGGGCTTCATCCAGATGGTTGGCGACGGTCTGCATGCAGTCAGTATGCTAGGTAAAAGTGGCTAATCCAAATCTTCGCAATATATGCAAAGGTCTGCCAATGTCCGACGGACCGGCGATGGCTGACGTGACGGCACGAACCCTTGCATACTTACTGCATGCGTCAAACTCTGCGGCTAAAGCAAACCGCAGAATAAGGGGAGAAGTCCATGCAACGTCGCTACGGGTTGTTGATTACCCTATCCGCTTTACTGGTGGCCGCTACTTTATATAACGCCGGGGCCTTATTCTTCACGGCCAGACTGCCCATGAACATCGAGCTCGTGAATGGGCATACAGCCGAGATAAGTCCTCTCCCGGGTACACCCTTGCCCACACCTCTCAAGGCCGGCGATCTTATCGACCTTGGTGCCCTGAATGCGGCAGCACGTGCCGCAATGGATATCCATCTCAACGGCCGGACGCTTCCACTGGGACATACCTACGAACTCGTGGTGCGTCGCAATGGCGGGCTTCTCCGGGTTCCGGTCACGACCATCCGGTCTCCGCCTTCGGCTCAATGGCGGTGGATCGAAGGCACGTCCGTGTTCGTCTCGCTGCTGCTCGGAGTCATGTCGCTGCTCTTGCTTTGGTTTGGTCGCGATAAAGCGGCATGGGGTATGGCCATGTGGAGCATGGGTTATGTCGTAGGTGTGCTCTGCAATGCAATTCCTGTGGACGGTACGCTGGGCGTGATCTTTCTGCTTGCGTCCGATGTGTGCTTCGTGCTGGCCCGGATTGGGTTTTACGTGATGGCCGAATCCCTGGTGGGCGCGAATTTATCCGCGCGCAGCCGGCTGTTGTTCCGCACGGCGTTCATTTTGCTGCTGACGCTAGGCACAGCTATGCCCCTGGTAGGGACCGCAGTATTGGGATTCGCGGGATGGGGAGAGATACTGCTGCCGAAGTATTCGGTTTTGTTTTCGTGGATCTATGTCGTCCCAATCGCCATGCTGGTAATCGGTTCCCGTTCCGTGGACGCCAGGCAGCGCATGCGTTTGCGCTGGGTGATGTGGAGTGCCATAGGCATCCTTATCGCCGTCTCCATCACTAACGCTATCCCTATTGGTTTCTTGGCCGCGACCGCCGTTTCATACACCTCATTCACGCTCGCTACTTGCGGTTTCATGTATTCCCTGTTGCGGCACCGGGTGGTGAACCTCAGCGTGGTCGTGGATCGGGCCTTGGTGTATGGCGGTGTGACCATGCTGGTGGTAGGCATCCTCGCGACCGTCAACAGCCTGGCGCTGCGGGCGACCCTTGGTGAAGGCACGGGTCTGCTGCTGCAGGTGGTGGTGCCGCTCGCCCTGGGGATCGTGCTCGGCAAGGTGCGTATCTATATGGACAGGCTCGTGGAACGCGTGCTATTCCGCAGGAAGTATCTCGCCGATAAGGCGCTCAGGACCTTCGCGCGACGCTGCGGACACATGCAGGACGTCCCACACCTGCTGGAGGCGGCCGTCAAGGAGATCCAGAAGCACACCGGCAGCCCCCGCGTTGTTCTGTATGCCGCCGCCGACACCGGATACACCCGCATGAGTCAGTCGCCGGAAGCGCGTTATCCCGAAAAACTACAGGCGGATGATCCCGCCATGGTGGCGACCCGCGCCGAACACCAGGCGATCGATCTTGAGAACCTGGAGAGCGGCCTCGGGACTGACGGCTGCGTGTTCCCCATGATGGTCCTGGGAGTGCTGCGCGGTGTGCTGGTGTGCGCCAACCGGCCCGGGGAACGCTACGCTACCGACGAGAAAAAGCTGCTCACGCACGTGGCACGGGATGTGGGCGCAGCCTGGCGCATCCTGCGGGCCCGTGATAACGAAGCCTTCGTGCGAACAGTGGCCAGTGGCCAACTCAATATCGAAGCAGCCAAAGCACGGGCGCAGTCACTCGAGGCCGCGTGGGTGGGCGCATGATCTCACGGTGCTGCGTTCTGGTTCGCGGGCATTCTGGAAATGTAGGTTACGTCGTGACTGACTTGGTGCAAAGTCTTGCATACTGATTGAGCAAATTTTGCGATACCCATGCTGCGCACCGAAAGATAATGGAGATGTCCATGCAACGTCACTACACACTGTTGACTCTGCTGACCATATTCATCGTCGCGACTGCGGTTTACGGCGCCTTTGCCATTTTCAAGGTGGCCAGTCTGCCGGTCCAGGTCAATATCGTGGACGCGCACACGGCCGTCATAGAACCTATCGCGGGCATCCCGCTGCCGGCGGACATCCGAGCCGGCGACCAAATTGATCTCAGTACCCAGCCGCCGGGCACACGTGAGGTCATCGGCATCAATACACTGTCGGCCTACCTAGCGGCGAGCCTGCCATTGGGACATGCCTATGACTTCGTGATCCAACGGGGTAATACCCAAGTCACCGTCCCGGTAACTGCAGTGCACCTAGGTGATGCATCCGGTATTTCAGTGATTCAATGGATATATGTTTTACAGTCGTTTGTGTTTGCCGGATTAGCGCTGCTGATCATCTGGCGCGGACGCAACCGTGCAACGGCGGGTATGGCTCTGTGGACCATCGGTAACATGGCCGGCGGCGCGGCGGTTTTTCCGCTGGATGGCCTGGCGGGTGTTGCCATGGTGGCAACAGCGAATTTCGGCTATGTGTTGGCGCGTGTCGGTTTTTACGTCATGGCTGACGCCATCGCCAGACCGATATTGAGCCCAAGCATGCGCCGGTTTTACCTGGTCGCATTTGTCCTGATCTTGGCTGCTGGTTCGGTATTATTCTCACTGGGCGGTCCCTTCCTGTACACGTTTACGGGCTGGGCCGGGGGGTTGCTGCCACGCGCCGGACTTCTATGGTCGGCAGGTTATCTGGTTCCGGTGATACTACTGTTCAGTGCCTATCAATATGCGAGCGTTGCACAACGGTTGCGGCTGCGCTGGATGTTGTGGAGCGGTGTGATATTCCTGCTGGGTGTGGTTGCCTCCAACACGCCGATACTCACCGTACAATTCTCAGTGGCAACTACGGACATCTGCCAGTTACTCGGTGTCACGGGGTTTCTGTATGCAGTGTTGCGGCACCGAGTGATGGATGTGTCGGTGCTTCTCGACCGCACGCTCGTATATGGTGCGGTCACCGCGCTGGTGATCGGCACGCTCGCGACCGTCAACAGCCTGGTGCAACACGCCGCCCTGGGCACCAGTGCCAGCCTGCTGCTGCAGGTGGTAGTGCCGCTGTCCCTGGGTATCGTGCTCACGCGCGTGCGCGCATACATGGACCGGATCGTGGAACGCGTGTTCTTCAGGAAAAAATATCTGGCCGACAGGGCGTTGCGGCGTTTCGCCCGACTTTGCAGCCGCTTCGAACTGGCGGACGAGTTGACGGCCACCGGCATAGCGGATATCCGCCAGCACCTGGGTGCGCGCGGCGTGGCCATCTATGAACGTCGTGGTGAGGAGTACATCTGCGTCCGTCATACGGGCGAGGTGGTCTATCCGCAGCATGTCAAGATCGACGATACCGCCTTTGTGGCTGCGCGCGCCGATCAAAATGACATTGACCTGTCAGAGTTCCACAGCGCTCTCGGCAGCGATGGTTATGTGTTCCCCATGGCGGCGCATGGAGAAATGCAGTATGTGCTGGTGTGTGCCAACCGCCCGGGGGAGCGCTATCCAGTCGACGAACGCACACTCCTGGCGCACGTGGCCCACGAGATGGGCATGTCGCTGTACGCCCTGCGGATGCAGGCCAAGGCGAAGGTCGTTGAGGCGCTGGCGAAAGCCCCATTGACCTCCCTCCCGGAGGTGCAGACTCAAGCACGCACGCTGTTGAATGCCGTGACAGTGGGTTAACGTACCGACGTAGTCTCAGTAATATGTCTGATAGAGCGCCTGGATTTCGCAATCTCGGTTGCTCGTGGCCGAAAGCAGCCATTCGAAAGCAATGGCGAACCGCAGAGCACCCGGCCGAGACGGGCTTCATCCGGGTGGTTGGCGAGGGTCTGCATGTGCTCTGTTCAGCCAGTTCGTCCGCAGATCAGGTGACCGAAAACGACTCTTAGTAGGTGTTCAGGCATAAGCAGAACCAAAACTTCAATGGACTGAACTGGTTCATGGCTCTACCTCCAAACTAAGAGTAGAGCCGTCATTCCACCTAAGCTACTGTCCAGTTTTCGGGGTCCACCTCAATGTTCTATCAAGCTTGAGATTCAGGGGTGGTGGACTCAAGTGATAGATAGAGATTTGGGAACCAGTAAGCAGTTACCCCTGCAGGGATTGCAAGGCGAACAGCACTCTTCGGCGTATCCGAAACAAGTAATCCTTCTGAAAGCATGGTCGAAAGCAAAGTACGTGCTGTGCGTTCCGTCAGCCCCATAACACGCGGAATTTCGCCGCGTGGAACTTCACCCCGCAATGTCACTTCTCGCAAAAGATGGCCTGCTTCTGCTTTAAGTCGACCTGGTTTCCCGTCTGGTGCGGCCAAGACGCCTTCTGCTCGAAGTTTTGCATATCCTTCAAGCCGCTCTGCTAGTTGATCAGGTTCAGTCAGGCTTGTCATATATTCAACTTGATCAAGACACGTTTCTAGAAAATACTGACAGAATTCTGTAAGGTTGCGCTCCGATAAGTTAC
>JAGWNO010000090.1 GCA_028871235.1 Gammaproteobacteria bacterium | reverse complement strand
CCACGGTGATCATGAGTGCTGTCAGGCGGTCCACCAGAAAGCCCACCTGGAATTGCACGTTGCCCACCACGCCCCAGGTGTACACGGTGACGTTGTAACTGCCCATGCCGTTGACCAGCATCTGCCACAACACGTATGCCGACAGCAGGAACGACACACCCACCCCCAGGATGGTTACCCAGTGGGACACGGCCCGCGGTATGAATCGCATAAGCAGGCCGGCCACGAGCGCCGCCGCTAGCGGTGCCAGGACGATGATGATGAACAGGGTCGGCATCGTCTGGTCCATGTCAGCCCTTCATGCTGTCGAGTTCTTCGACGTTGATGCTCTGGCGGTTGCGGAACAGCGCCACCAGGATGGCAAGGCCGATGGCGGCTTCCGCTGCCGCCACCGTGAGGATGAAAAATACGAACACCTGCCCCGCGATATCATTCAGATAATGGGAAAAGGCAATGAAGTTGAAATTCGCCGCCAGCAGCATCAGCTCGATGCACATGAGCAGCAGGATGACGTTCTTGCGGTTGAGAAAGATGCCGGCCACGCTGATGGCGAACAGCACGCCGCTTAACGCCAGGAAATGAAACAACGTGATCATTTGCCATCTCCTCCGTGACGCGGTTCAGATGGCATATTCACCAGGCGCACGCGCCCGCGTTTGGCGCTCACCCGTACCTGTTTGACGGGATCCTGGCTGCGCGTACCCGCACGGCGACGCAGGGTGAGGGTGATAGCCGCCACGATGCCCACCAGCAGGATCACCGCCGCCAGTTCGAATGGATAGACGTAGCTGGTATAGATTACATTGCCCAACTCACGGGTATTGCTGTATTCCGCAGGATGGTTAACCGGCGTGCCGAAGGTGACACCGAGTTTCTCGGACCACACTACATAGCCGATTTCTACCGCGACTATGGCGGCGACGACGACGCCGAGCGGCGCATAGCGGGCGAAACCCTGGCGCAGAGTCGCGGTATTGATATCCAGCATCATGACCACGAACAGGAACAGCACCATCACCGCGCCTACGTAGACCAGCACCAGCACGATGCCGAGGAACTCCGCCTCCAGCAGCAACCACAATCCGGCGCTGGTGACGAATGCCAGCACCAGAAACAGCGCCGCATGCACCGGGTTGCGTGCGGTGATGACGCCAAGCGCCGCACCGATGAGCACCGCTGCCAGCACGATAAAAATGATTTCCTGCACCATGTACCGGACCCTCAGCGGTAAGGCGCGTCAGCCGCGCGCTCGGCGGCGATCTGCGCCTCGAACCTGTCACCCACCGCCAGCAGCTTCTCCTTGGTCATGATCTGCTCACCGCGTTTCTCGAAATGGAACTCGGTGATGCTGGTCTCGACGATGGCGTCCACCGGGCAGGCCTCCTCGCAGAAGCCGCAGTAGATGCACTTGAACAGATCGATGTCATAACGCGTGGTGCGGCGCGTGCCATCCTCGCGCTGTTCGGAATCGATGGTGATGGCCAGTGCCGGACACACCGCCTCGCACAGTTTGCAGGCGATGCAGCGCTCCTCGCCGTTGGCATAACGGCGCTGGGCGTGCAGGCCGCGATAACGCGGCGACTTGGGAGTGTTTTCCTCCGGATAACGGATGGTCACCTTGGGAGCGAAAAACACCCTGAGGGTGAGTCCCATGCCCTTGAACAGCTCCACCAGTAACAGGCTCTTTACCCAACTGCGCAGTGCGTTCATGGCGATCTCATACGAACCAGGGGCCGATTTTCAGCACGATGGCCGCTCCCTCCAGCACCAGCCACAGGATGGTGATGGGGATGAAGACCTTCCAGCCAAGCCGCATGATCTGATCGTAGCGGTAACGGGGGAAGGTGGCCCGGAGCCACAGGAAGGCATACAGGAAAATGCCGATTTTGACGGCGAACCAGATGAAGCTCGCAGCGGTGAGGAAACCCAGGAACGTGCCTTGCAACGCGTGCCAGCCCTGGAACGGCGACAGCCAGCCGCCCCAGAACATGATGCTGGCCAATGCCGAGATCAGGATCATGTTGGCGTATTCGGCCAGGAAGAACGCCGCGAAGGCCGTACCTGAATACTCCACGTGGAATCCCGCCACGATCTCCGACTCGCCTTCCGCCACGTCGAAAGGCATGCGGTTGGTCTCGGCCACGCCGGAGATGAAGTAGATCACGAACAGCGGCAGCAGCGGCCACAGGTACCAATGACCGATGTTGCCGCTCTGGCCCAGCACGATATCGTTGAGGTTGAGGCTCTGACTGGCCATAAGCACGCCTACCAGAGCGAAGCCCATGGCGATCTCGTAAGCCACCATCTGGGCCGCCGAACGCATGGCACCGAGGAATGCATACTTGGAATTTGACGCCCAGCCGGACAGGATCACACCGTATACGCTGAATGAAGTGAGCGCCAATATATATAGCAGCCCGGCGTTGATATTGGACAGGATCACACCGTTGCTGAAGGGGATCACCGCCCAGGCGGCGAAAGCCGTGGCGATGGAGATTATGGGCGCGATGATGAACAGGAACTTGTTGGCGCTGCTTGGCAGGATCACTTCCTTGAATACCAGCTTGAGCACATCAGCGAACGGCTGCAACAGTCCCCAGGGGCCCACGCGGTTCGGACCCAGGCGCACCTGCATGAAACCGATGATGCGCCGCTCGGCAAGCGTCATGTAAGCCACCGCCAGGATCAGGCAGATCATGATGACCATGATGCCGCCGATGGATTGCAAAGTAAGTTGCAAGGCGGGCGGCAGCGCGTCCCAGTAGGCCCGCAGCTCATGCAGTGTCTGCGTCATCAGGCCTTCTCCAGTTCCACGGCGGCATGCCACGGTGCGAAACCTGCCGTGGCCGCAAGCCCCGCCGGCAGGAACACGTCGCCGGTGTGCACACTCGCATCCAGCTTCACTGGCAGAACGATGCGAACGCCGTTGTATTTGACTGTCAGTTTATCGTGGGCTTCGACTCCGAGTTTTTTGGCGTCCGCAGGTGCCAGGCAGATGCAGGCAACATCTGCATCCTGGGTCTGCTGCAGCGGCGTCGCGCGCCGTACCAGCGGATCCATCCCGTAAAGCGGCAGTTCCGCGATGCGCTGGAATCCCCTGCAGAGGGGTGCCGCCTCCATCACCCGCGTACCGCGGAAACCGTTGTCAGGCTTGCTGGCGCCCAATGTACTCTGCAGTTCATCGCGCACCTCCTCGGATGACACATATTCGAATCCCCCAAGCTCGCATAGGTTGCCCAGTACCCGCAGGATCTTCCAGGCGGGCCGTGCTTCGCCTGCGGGTTTGATCATGCCGGCGAAACTCTGCCAGCGGCCTTCAGCGTTCACGTACGTGCCGGAGGTCTCGCCGAAGGTACAACCGGGTAACAACACGCTGGCATATTCTTGCATGGTCTCGGTCACGAACGGGGTGATGACCACCACCTGCTGCGCCGATCGCAACGCCTGCAGGGCTGCCGGGCTGTCCCAGCAATCCAGTTCCGGTTCCACACCCAGCAACAGGTAGCTGCGGCGCGGCCGTGCGAACATGGTCCGGGCATTCAGACCGGCGATATCCGCCTTGCGGCCGCCGGGCAGGCGGTGGGAAACCGCGCCTGCCAGCCAGGCGCCGGCGCTGTTGGCGCCATCGGATATATAGCCGAGTTGCGCACCGGTGATGTCGGCCAACGCGGCCGCCAGGGCGCGCAGGTCGGCGTACTGCGGGTGCTGCATGGCCAGATGACCCAAAAGGATCGTGGTGCGTTTCCCCATCATCAGTTCGGTGGCGATCTTCGTGTGTTCCGCCTCCGGCCCCTGCGCTGACACGAAATCCTTGAGGTGCGCGGGCAGCGTTTTCCTGCCGGCCGCCGCTTTCACCACCGCTGCCAGCGCCGCGCTCATCTCCGCCACGGCAGCGCTCACATAAGCCTTCACCGGGAACAGCAGTTCATAGCGGCGCGGATTCAGGAACATCACTGCACCGCCGCGCAGCGCCGCCTTGCGCAGGCGATGGGCCATGAGCGGCACTTCCTTGCGCAGGTTGGAACCGATGACCAGGACAGCATCTTGCTTCTCCAGCTCCTCGATGGGCTGGCCGAGCCAGGGGAACAGCGGCTCGCTGTCATCATCGCGAAAATCCGCCTGGTGCAGGCGCGTGTCAATACTGTGGATGCCGAGACCTCGTGCCAGCTTTTGCAGCAGATACAGTTCTTCGGTGGTAGCGCCCGGCGATGCCAGCACCCCGGCGTCGCTGTGTACGGTGCGCAAGGCCTGTGCCGCCTTCTCCAGGGCGGTCTCCCAGTCCACCGTCCGCCACTTGCCGCCGTCCTTGATCATCGGATGTTCGAGACGGTCGACGCTGTAGATGCCGGTGTAGCTGAAACGGTCCCGGTCGGAGATCCAACACTCATTCACCGCCTCATTGATCCTGGGCACGGCGCGCATGAATTTGCCGCGCAGCACATGGCCGTACAGGTTGGAACCCACGCAGTCATGGGGCGCAATCGCCTCATGCTGGGTCATCTCCCAGCCGCGGCCGTGCATCTTGAAAGGCTTGGAATTCAGCGCCCCCACCGGGCACAGGTCGATGACGTTGCCGGACAGCTCGTGATCCACACTGCGGCTGATGTAGGTGCCGATACGGGAATGTTCGCCACGCCCGGTGTCGCCCAGTTCCTGGATGCCGGCCACTTCCATGCCGAAACGCACACACCGGGTGCAGTAGATGCATCGCGTCATGGACGTAGAGATGAGTGGGCCGATGTCCTCATCCTTGAGCACGCGCTTGCCTTCCGCAAAGCGCGCGATGTCGCGGCCGTAACCCATGGCCAGGTCCTGCAGCTCGCACTCCCCGCCCTGGTCGCAGATCGGGCAATCCAACGGATGGTTGATAAGCAGGAATTCCATGGTGGCACGCTGCGCGGTGATGGCACGCGGCGAGCGCGTGAACACCTTCATGCCCTCCGCTACCGGTGTGGCGCAGGCCGGCAGCGGCTTGGGGACCTTCTCCGCTTCCACCAGGCACATGCGGCAGTTGGCCGCCACTGACAGTTTGTGGTGGTAGCAGAAGCGCGGGATGTATACGCCTTCGCGGTCGGCGGCCTGCATGATCATCTCACCCTTGCGGGCCTGGATGGGCTTACCGTCGATCTCGATGTTGACCAGTGATTCAGTCATATCTGTTTCTATGTTGGTGTCTGCTGCAGATTCAGGCGGCGCGCTGGCGGGCACCTGGGCCGACCTGGCAACAACCGTGGTCGATGTGGTACTGGAATTCCGCACGGAAATGCCTGATGAAACTCTGCACCGGCCATGCCGCGGCATCACCGAAGGCACAGATGGTGTGGCCCTCGATGTTCTTGGATACGCTTACCAGCAGATCCAGGTCTTGCTGACGCCCCTGACCGGCTTCGATGCGGGCAATGACACGATGCATCCAGCCGGTGCCCTCACGGCACGGGGTGCACTGGCCGCAGGACTCCGAATAGAAGAAACGCGAGGCGCGTTCCAGCATCTTCACCATGCAGGTGGCCTCATCCATCACCACTACCGCGCCGGAACCCAGCATGGAGCCGGCGTTGCGCAAGGCATCGAAGTCCATGTCGCAGTCGAGCATGATATCCGCGGGCAGCACCGGTGCGGATACACCACCGGGAATCACCGCTTTGAGTTTGCGACCCTGCCATACGCCGCCGGCCATGGCCAGCAGCTGCTTGAAGGGGATACCCAGCGGCACCTCGAAATTCCCGGGTTTGGCCACGTGGCCGCTGACCGAGAAGATCTTGGTGCCGCCGTTATTGGGTTTGCCGAGCGCCGCGAACCACTTGGCGCCGCGCAGCATGATGCTGGGTGCCGAAGCGAAGGTCTCGGTATTGTTGACCGTGGTGGGCCGGCCGAATACGCCATAATTGGCCGGGAACGGCGGCTTGAATCGCGGCCAGCCCTTTTTGCCTTCCAGGGATTCCAGCAGCGCCGTCTCCTCACCGCATATGTAGGCACCGGCACCCAGATGGGTATGGAGATTGAAATCCACGCCGCAGCCCAGGATATCCCTGCCCAGGAAACCGGCCTTGTAGGCCTCCATGAGGGCGCGCTCGAAGCGCCCGTAGGGCTCATCCATGAACTCGCCGCGAATGTAGTTGTAACCCACCTTGCAGCGCATGGCGTAGCCGGCGATGGCCATGCCTTCGATCACCGCGTGCGGGTTGTAGCGCAGGATATCGCGGTCCTTGCAGGTGCCGGGCTCGGATTCGTCGGAGTTGCACACCACATAGGACGGCCCGCCGGGGCTCTTGGGCATGAAGCCCCACTTTACGCCGGTAGGGAAGCCTGCGCCGCCGCGACCGCGCAGGCCGGACGCCTTGATTTCCTCGATCACCTGGTCCGGGGTGACCTTGTCCTTGAGTATCTTCTGCCACGCCTTGTAGCCGCCCACCTTGAGGTAGTTCTCGAAGGTCCAGGGCTTATCGAATTGCAGCGTCTGGAAGCACACCTGGTTGAGTGCGGTCACTTCAGGTTCTCCAGAATCTCATCCACCAGCTCGGCGGTGAGGTTTTCGTGATACACGTGGTTCACCATCATCATGGGAGCACCGGTGCAGGCGGCCAGGCATTCCTCTTCGCACTTGAGGTAGATGCGGCCGTCCGGTGTGCTTTCGCCGGTCTTCACGCCCAGTTTCTTTTCGATGTGCGCCACGATGCCGTCAGCGCCGCGCAGCATGCAGGATATATTGGTGCACACCGAGATGCTGTGACGGCCCACCGGCCTGGTCTCGAACATCGAATAGAAGCTGGCCACTTCGTATATCTTGATGGGCTCGAGCTCAAGGTACTCCGCCACCGCATCCATCAGTTCCACCGTAAGGTAACCGCTGTTCTCATGCTGGGCCTCGCGCAAGGCCGCGAACACCGCCGAGCGTTGCCGGCCCTCGGGGTACTTTTTCACCGTCTCGTCGATCGCCTGGCGCACATGCTTGGAAAGCAATTGCGATCTTGAAGTCATCTTGGCCATCAGCGATCCACCTCGCCGAACACGATATCCTGGGTGCCGATTATGGCTACCAGATCCGCCAGCATGTGGCCGCGCACCATCTCGTCCAGCGCAGCCAGATGGGCAAAGCCCGCTGCCCGGATCTTCACGCGGAATGGCTTGTTGGCACCGTCGGAGATCATGTAAATGCCGAACTCGCCCTTGGGATGTTCCACTGCCGCATAGGTCTCGCCTGCGGGCACGCAGTAGCCTTCAGTCATGTACTTGAAATGATGAATGAGCGATTCCATGTCGGATTTCATCTGCTCACGGCTTGGCGGGGTGACCTTGTGGTCTTCCAGCCACACCGGACCGGGATGCCGGCGCAGCCAGTCGCTGCATTGCCTGACGATGTGTGTCGACTGGCGCATCTCCTCGATGCGTACCAGATAACGGTCATAACAGTCACCGTTCAAGCCCACCGGTATATCGAATTCCAGTTGGTCATAGACGTCATAGGGTTGTTTCCTGCGCAGATCCCACTCAACGCCGGAACCGCGCAGCATCGGGCCGGAGAACCCGAGTTGCAGGGCGCGATCCGGGGACACCACGCCGATGCCGACAGTACGCTGCTTCCAGATGCGGTTGTCCGTGAGCAGCGTCTCATATTCATCCACGCATTTGGGGAAACGCCCGGTAAAATCCTCGATGAAATCCAGCAGCGATCCCTGGCGGGCCTGGTTGAGCCGCTTGAGATCGCTTTTGCTGCGAAAGCGGGATTGCGCATATGCCGGCATCTGTTCGGGGAGGTCGCGATACACACCGCCAGGCCGGTAATACGTGGCGTGCATGCGCGCCCCGGACACCGCCTCGTACATGTCCATGATGTCCTCGCGTTCACGGAAGCAGTACAGAAATACCGTCATGGCACCGATGTCGAGAGCATGGGCACCGAGCCATAGCAGGTGGTTGGTGATGCGGGTGAGCTCGTCATACATCACGCGGATATATTGGGCACGCACCGGTGCGGTTATGCCCAACAGCTTTTCGATGGCCATCACATAGGCGTGCTCGTTGCACATCATGGATACGTAATCGAGCCTGTCCATGTAACCGATGCTCTGGTTAAATGGCTTGCTCTCGGTGAGCTTCTCGGTGGCACG
>JAGWNO010000089.1 GCA_028871235.1 Gammaproteobacteria bacterium | reverse complement strand
CGACAGCGGCAGAAAATATTTTCAAAACCACCGGGTTCTCAAGCACGCGCAACACATCGAGGCTCAGCACATTGGTGGTGCCTTCCCAGATGGACAGCACCTGACAGTCACGCAACAATGCCGGCAGGCCCGTATCTTCGATGTACCCGGCACCGCCGAAACATTCCAGTACCTCGCTGGCGACGGCGATGGATTGTTTGCCGGTATACAGCTTGGTGACCGGCGTGAGCAGCCGCAGCAGCGCACGTTCCTCATCCGTGGCCACTTCCGTTTCTTCGCGGCCCAGCAAGGTGGCGTTATGGAATGTCAGATGGAAGGCGCCGGTGAATTCCGCCTGCAGGTCTGCCAGCGTCTCCCGGTGCAATGCATGATCAGCGAGTGTTTTTCCGAAGGCGCGGCGCTTACCGGCGTAGTCTGCCGCAAGCGCGATGCCGCGACGCATGAAACTCATCGCCGCCACGGCATTGTAGAAGCGCGTGATGTTGAGGATGGTGCTGATGGTCTTGACGCCCCGGCCCGGCTCGCCGATGCGCGCCGCCGGCGTGCCCTGCAGGCTGAGTTCCGCCGTCGGCAGCGCCTTGGTGCCGAGCTTGTCTTTCAGCTGATGCACAAAAATGTTCCGAAGATTGCCCTGTGCGTCCCGCAGTTCCAGGCAGAACAGACTCAGCCTGCCGCCCGCCTCCGGGGCGGTATCGCGCGCCAAGGTCATCGCCACCTGGCAGGTGACGGCGGAGGTGAACCACTTGGTGCCGTAGAGCCGGTAGCCGCCCTGCTCGATGCGCGCCTCGGTGGCGGTGCCGCTCACGTCGGAACCACCGCTGCGTTCAGTCATCCACTGTCCGGAGGTCCAGAAACTCGCCGGATCGCGGCTCAGCAGGTGCGGCAGCAGGTGCCGCTTCATGGCCGTATCGCCATGCAGTTCCATGACCCGGGCGGCGCCGTCGGTCATGGCCATGGGACAGGAGCAGATGGCCGAAGACGGGTTATATAGATAGAGTCGCGCGCACTGGTGGACCCGCGACCAGGGCCCGTGGCGCCGCTCATAGGCGGTGGCGACGATGCCTTCCTCCGCCGCCACCGCATGCAGCGCCTGCCAGCCCCAGGCGGTATCGATGCGATCCACCCGCCGGCCCCAGGGATCATAGGGTACGTGCCGGGGCGGATGGGCCTCGGCATCCGCCGCCATGGCCAGCATATCACCCGCCGCCCGCTCGCCGAGCCGCACCAAGCCCGGTTCGATGTTCTGCAAGACATCCGCCGGCAAGCGCGATTTCAGCCAATTACGCAGTACCGCATCGTCCTGGTACTGGTTGCCGAGCACCGGCCCGGCCTGGAAGAATTCATGACTGTCGTTCATGGGTTCGCCCCCTGCTCCTGCACTGGCCGCCTGTCGCCGGTTCGCACACGCTGGTCGCGCCGGGGCCACATTCTGCCCGGTCCATGCCTATAGTGTAGGGCATGAAAAATGCCCGCGGCTTCACCCTGCTGGAATTGCTCACCACGCTCACGGTGGCGGCGATTCTCGTGGGCGTCGCCATACCCAACTTCAAGATACTGATCCAGAACGATCGCCAGGCGGCGCAGGTCAACTCCCTGTTGACTGCCCTGACCCTGGCCCGCAGCGAAGCCATCAAGCGCGGCGGCAACACCACCGCCAGCGTCTGTGCCGGCACCACCACCGCCTGTGGCGGCCTCTGGACCAACGGCTGGGTCGTGTATTACACCCCCGTGCCCCCCGCTGCCACCGCGCCGGTACTGTTGCGCGTGTATCCGGCTTTGAGCGGCAACAACACTCTCAAGAGCAGTGCCGGCAACGCCGTCACTTTTCAGTCAAACGGGATGTCGACACTCGCCGTCGCCGCCACATTCACTTTATGCGATTCCCGCGGCGGCGCCGCTGCCAGGGCGGTGAACGTGAGCATCGCCGGCCGGGCTGAGTCCTCGATTACCGTCGGACAGGATATAGATGGCACGGCGCTCACATGTCCTTAGGTAAGCACGCCATGTATACAAACACTACACGCATTTCTGCTGGCAGGCCGGCTGACGGCAGTGGCTTCAGCCTGCTGGAAGTGCTGATCGCGCTGGTGGTGCTGTCGGTGGGACTGCTGGGTATCGCCGCCATGATCAGTACTTCCCTGAAGGCCAACGACAGCGCCTATATGCGCAGCCAGGCCACCGATCTGGCCTACAACATGATCGACCGCATGCGTGTCAACCGTTCGATTGCACTGGCCAGCGGCTACGATATCGCCATCGGCCTGCCCGGCGTCGCCACCTCCGCCAGCGCCCTGTCGGCCTGCATCACCGCCAGCTGCAATACCACAGCGCTGGCGGCATTCGACCTGAGTCAATGGAAGAACGACCTGGGAACACTGCTGCCCAGCGGTACCGGCAGCATTGGCCCTACCGTGGTGGCCGGCGGCGTGGCCACGGTCACCGTGACCGTGCAGTGGAGCGATACCCGCGCCCAAACAGGGCTGGGTGGAGCGGCGACACCTTATACACTGAGCATCACCACGTCATTATGAACACACTCTCCAAAATATCCGGCCCGCGGGACCGTCAGCGCGGCTTGTCGCTGGTGGAGCTGATGATCGCGCTCACCGTCGGTGTAATCCTGCTGGCGGGGGTGGTGTCCATCTTTATCTCCAGCCGCCGCAGCTACTCCACCAACAACGCTGTGTCCCAGCTGCAGGAGAACGGCCGCTTCGCCATGGATTTCATCACCCATGATACGCGGCTCGCGGGTTACATGGGCTGCGCCAAGAGCATCACCATCGATAACATGCTGTCCTCCGGGAGTCTTTCCAGTTTCGCGTTCGATTTCAACGACCCGGTGACCGGCTATGAATCCACTGGCAGCGCGCCCGGCAACGGCATTGCGCTGGCGGCAAATCCGGCCGCCGGCTCGGGGGTTTATACGGCCAACGCGGCAGGTTACCCCATCGATCCAGTTATCTCCGGCAAGGCCATCGCCGGCAGCGATGTGCTCGGTATCCGCTCCTCCATCAGCACGCCCATTTATGTAACGCAGATTCCTGCTTCGAGCGCCGCCAATTTCAAGGTCGTCAGTGTCGCCGGCATACAGACGGGGCAGCTGGGAATCGTTACCGACTGCGTGAAAGGCACCCTGTTCCAGGTGACCAACCTCGTCAGCAGCAGCAATACCGTAGTGCATTCCATCGGCAGTTACACGCCCGGCAATTCGAGCCCCAACTTCAGCGAATCCTATGTCGGTTCGGCCATGTTCCTGCAGCCCGATACCATCGCGTTCTACATCGCCCCCGGCGCCGACGGATCCCCGGCCTTGTGGAAGGCGGATCTGCAGCTCTCCGGCACCAACGTGCAACTCACCCCGCAGGAACTGGTGTCGGGGGTGGAGAACATGCAGGTGCTGTACGGCATCGACACCACCGGCATTCAGACACCCAGCCAGTATGTGACCGCGAATCAGGTGACCAACTGGAACCAGGTGATCAGTATCCGCGTCGGGCTGCTGCTGCAAAGCAATCCGGGCGCTGTGGCCCAGGCTACCGTGCCACCCGCCAGTACACCCTGTGCGGCCGGGACCTACAACGTCCTCGGCACCTGTGTGAGCGCGCCGCAAGACACGCGGTTGCGGCGGGTGTTCACCGCCACCATCGGCCTGCGCACTTTGCTGCCGTGAGCCATCAGATCGGAAGGTATGCCTATGCTGCGTGAAAACAACCCTCGGGTTCCCGGTGCTCCGCGTCAGCAGGGTTTCGTGCTGGTGGTGTGCCTGATCCTGCTGCTGGTGCTGACACTCATCGGCATCGCCTCCGTGCAGAACACCGCCCTGGAAGAGAAGATGGCCGGCAACGACCGCAACCGGGAGCTGGCCTTCCAATCGGCGGAGGCGGCGCTGCGGGTCGGGGAAAGCGGTCTCTCCCAGGGATTGTGGAGCACTTTCGCCGGCAACACCGCGGGGCTGTATATCGTGAACCCCTTGAGCCTTGCAGGCCCAATCTGGACGACCCTCGACTGGACCAATCCGGCGAACGTGGGACAGGTAGGCGGAACCCTGGGTGGTGCCACACTGCCGGGCAGCACCATCCCCATGGTGGTGTCGCAACCGGAACTCATCATTGAACAACTGGTACCGGTACCGGCGCCGGGACAGAACCTGGGCCAGCAGCAATTCGGCAACGGCGTCCCTACCGTACAGCTCTTTCGGGTAACGGCGCTGGCCACCGGCGGCGACACCAATTCCCAGGTCATGCTGCAGAGCGTCTACAAACCCTGATCCAACAGGTACGCGGCAGCACCCCTGACCGCTTGCGTACGAGGTAACACCATGAACAGCAAACCCAACCTGCAAAGCTGGATGATGAAAACTGCGGCAGTGACGCTCGCCGGGCTGTTCACCGCGGCTGTCAGCAGCCTCGTGTTCGCCGCCCCACCGCAGACCTCCATTTCCTCCATCCCGCTGACGCTGGTGGCGCCCGCGCACCCGCAGGTACTGATCGCCATGGGCAATTCCCAGTCCATGGACGGCAATCTGTCCGGCGCCATCATGACCGGTTCGGGTTCCAGCTCCGCGCCGTCGCAGCTCAACCCCTCCAGCTCGCCGCTGAACTTCACCGTCCCCACCGGCTTCACCCCGCCCCTCAATGCGGGCAGCGGTGGCGTAGCGCCTTATACGGTCAGTTGCAGCGGCAATCTGTGTGACAACTCCCCGAGCCGCCTCAACGTCGCCAAGCAGGCGGTCCAATCCATCCTCAATACCTACGCGGGCAACACCGATTTCGGCCTGCTCACCTACAGCACTTCCGGCGTCAGCAAATACACCACCTGGGTGTATCTCATGAGCAACACCGGTGGTTTCACCTTCTCGGCCACCAATACCCCGGCGCCGCCGGTCGGCGAGTATGTGAACAACCCCTGCTACAACGTGCCCACGGGTAATACCGTGGCCACCGCTTGCAACAATATGGTCGCCCTGCTGGGCGGACAACTGCTCACCCAACCCTATATGCTGGTGCAGAATTCCAGTGATGATCCCTCGGTCAATGACGTGCTGTACGCCGGCGGCCTGGCGCCGGTATGCGTGGTCTACGGTACGCGTACGCCGTCCTCGCCGTACCCTCCCAACTACTATCTGGCCGACTACAACGTCGGTGGAGTGACCGTCGGCTACTCCAATCAGATCAACAGCTGCGCGCCGGTCACCGGGCCCACCAACGCCGGCTTTGTGCCCTACCAGGACCAGACCATGTATGCCCAGCGCGGCTTCGGATATTACGGCAGCCAGAGCGCCAGCAGCGGCAAGCTGGTGCTGACTCTGCAATCCGCCGGTTCCAACCCCACGCCGGCGCAGGTACAGGCGGTCATCAGCAAGTTCACGCCGTATCTGGCGCCGGAGACCAGCAGCACCAGCACCGGCGAGATCAAGGCGAGCGCTGTGCAGTCGCCCATCGCGGGCATGCTGAGCAGTGCTTTGGCGTATTTCAACACCAATCCGCCCTCCAGCAACGGCTGCGTGGCGCAACGTTTTGTGATCATGCTGAGTGACGGCCTGCCCACCCAGGATCTGAAAGGCAAGAACTGGCCGCCCCTGGGCAGCAGCTCCGCCGCCGGTTACGGCGTGACCGCGACGTTCAACACCGATGGATCGCTGAACACCAATCCAGCCAATACCAACGACCAGGCGTTGCTCGATACCGTGGCCCAGCTGCAGGCGCTCGCCGCCAAAAACGTCAAGACCTATATCATCGGCATGGGCGCCGGCGTGGATCCAAGCAAGAATCCGCAGGCCGCCCAGACGCTCACCGCCATGGCCATCGCCGGCGGCACCAACAATTATTTCCCCGCCACCAGTGCCCAGCAGGTGGTGGTGCAGCTGCAGGTGATCCTGAGCGCGATCCAGGCGGCCAACCTCTCGGTCACTTCCGCAGCGGTGAACTCCACCGGCCTCAAGGCCGGTGCCGTGGCCTACCAGGCCCAGTACACCTCCGTGGATCAGCCATGGAATGACTGGACCGGCAACCTGGTGGCCTACCCGATCAATCCCACTACCGGCGTGGTGAACACCACGACGCCCCAGTGGCAGTCACAAGCCCAGATCGATGCGCAGACGGCAGTCTCCGGCTGGGACACCAATCGCTTGGTGGCGACCTGGAACCCGGTGCTTGGCAGCGGTGTGCCGTTCCGCTGGGGAACCAGCACCGGAATCACCACCACCAGCACCCTGGGCCTGGACCTCATGACCAGCAGCACCGACACCCAGGGCCCCAACCGGCTCAACTATCTGCGTGGTGACCAGTCCAACGAACAGAAGAACAGCGGCGCCTTCCGCAACCGCTCGCACCGCCTGGGCGACATCGTGGACAGCAACCCGCTGTTCATCGGTCCGTCCAATGGGCCCTACCTCACCGACCCCAGTTATCAGGCCTTCATCACCGCCGAGGCCAACCGCCCGCCCAGGCTGTATGTGGGCGCCAACGACGGTATGCTGCATGCGATCGATCCCAGCACCGGCAAAGAGGCCTTCGCCTATGTGCCCAACGGCGTCTTCACCAATCTCATCAACCTCACCAACCCGCTCTACAACCAGCAGCACCAGTTCTTCGTGGACGGCTCGCCGGCGGCCGGCGATGTGAAGTTCAGTGACGGCAGCTGGCACACCCTCCTGGTGGGCGGGCTGAACAGCGGTGGCAAGAGCATCTATGCGCTGGATGTCACCAATCCCGCAAGCATCACCACCGAATCCGCGCTGGCTTCAAGCGTGCTATGGGAGTACACCGACAGTCTCCTGGGCCTGACCTACAGCCGGCCGTTCGTTGCTTTAACTAATTACGCAACCGGCGGCAGCAACGGCTTTCTGGTGTTCTTCGGCTCGGGCTACAACAACAGTGACGGCAACCCGTATCTTTACGCGGTCAACGCCCAGACCGGTGCGCTGGTGGCCCGCATCAATCTGTGTGCAAGCGTGAGTCCCAACCCATGCAGCACCACCCTCCCCAATGGCCTGTCGACCCCGGTGGTGGTGAACCGCGGCGGCGCCCTGAATCAGCCCGCGGACACCGCCTATGCCGGCGATCTGCAGGGCAATATGTGGAAGGTGGATATTTCCAATTCGAACCCGAATCTTTGGAAAGTCTCATTGCTGTTCCAGGCGCGGGATGCTTCCGGCAATCCGCAACCCATCACCACCGCGCCGGTGGTGTCCCTGCACCCGAACTTCCCTCTCTCCACCGGGCCGGTGGTGTACTTCGGCACCGGCCAGTTCCTGGGCCCGCCGGATATCACCAACACCCTGGTGCAGAGCTTCTACGGGGTCTGGGATAACTCTCCCACCAGCCCCTACACCCGCAGCAACCTGGTGCAGCAGATACTGACCGATACCACCCTCAACAGCGTGCAGGTGCGTCTGATCACCAACAACACCATCAACTGGGGCACCAAGTTCGGCTGGTATATAGACTTGGGCAGCGCGGTGGCCGCGGCTGATGCGGGCGAACGCGTGATCACCGATCCACGCCTGGAGAATGGCACGCTGGTGTTCACCACCTATGTGCCGGCGGCGAACAGCTGCGCGGTAGGCGGCAAAGCCTTCCTGATGGCGGTGAACTACCAGAACGGCGGCTCCTATGCCAAGCCGCAACTGGATATCAACAATGACGGCACCCTGGACAGCAAGGATCAGACCGCCAGCGGCCAGAGCCCCGTGGGCCTGTTCCTGGGCAACGTGTATGCTTCATCGCCCACCATCCTGTCCGCCAGCCTGGGCAGCGTGAAAGCGGTGAAACTCACCACCCTGTCCACCGGCCAGATCCGAACCGTGAATGAAGCCGGCGGCAATACGGGCCGGATATCCTGGTGGCAGGTTTTCTAGACAGCAGCCGGCGTATAAACATAGGCCGGCGGGAGGTTAGGAATATGATCAAGATACGCGCATCCACCCTGTGGGCCGTGACGGCGCTGTTACTGGGTCTGGCCACCTGCCAGGCGGTACTGGCAAACCGCCCGGTGGAAGTATTCCAGGGCAGCATCGAAACCATTGACTACGGCAACCATGCCATCACCGTGAACCACCAGAGCTATAAGGTGTCGCCGCGGGCCAGTTTCACCGGCGTGACCGGTTTTGAGTCGCTGCAGCAAGGCATGCAGGTGCGGTTCATCCTGGCCACCCCTCCGGGTGGGAGC
>JAGWNO010000088.1 GCA_028871235.1 Gammaproteobacteria bacterium | reverse complement strand
CATTGGTATCTTCTTGTGGAGGACTCGCAGGTCAGGGACAGGCCACGGTTAATTATCAACCACTGCCTTGCTTGCCGATCACGCACTTTTTTTGCTGGAGTCTTAAGAAGGCCGATGCAAACGCCCGCTTTAGCATGCAACTGCCTGATGCAGCGACGGCTGCCCTGGCGGCCGGTTCCCGCGGCCCCGTAGCTGCAGCCTTAGCGGCTGCCGTGGGCACGCCGGACACCCTCGCCCGATTGCGGGTGTTGCGCCAGGGACTGGTAGTGCGCAGCGTGTGGGGGGATTTTGCGTACGAACATTCATTTTGTTACATGCTCTTAATATATTATTGGAGTTGGGCTGCGATCTCCGCAACCCGCCGCGTCAGTACCCGGTCCTGTTCCAGACTGTCCCGCAGCCGCCGGATGCTGACCGCGACCATCGCATAATGGCCCACGCCGAAATCCCGTGCAATCTCGCCGAGTTTCTTGCGGCTGTGTGCTTGGCTCAGGTACATGGCTGCGGTGCGGATTCCGCTTCCCGCACCCCCGCTCCGCACTGCGTAACGCCATCGAGCGCGGATGTGCTGACCACAGTCCACCCTCTCAGCCTGAACCCAGTGCCACGCCAAACAGGTGGCCCACAAAAAATGTAACGCCGGCGGCCAGCACGCCGATCAGCACCATGCGCAGAGCGCTCCACAAGAATCCGCGGCCGGTGAACAGGCTGACGGTGGCGCCGGTGGCGAACAATGCTACCGCTGTCAGCCCGATGGACCAGATCAAGCCATGTTTCGGGTGCGGCCAGAAAAAGGGGATCAACGGAATCACCGCGCCCAGGGCGAAGGCGATGAATGAAGAGATGGCGGCGCCCCAGGCGGAACCCAAGTCCTGCGGATTGAGACCCAGTTCCTCGCGCGCCAGCGTGTCCAGCGCACGCGCCGGATCGCGCGTGAGGGTGTCGGCGAGCTGGCGGGCCTCGGCACTTGCCACGCCGCGTGCTTCATAAATGAGCGCCAGTTCCTCGGCTTCCTCCTCGGGATAGGCGGCCAGTTCGTCGCGCTCCAGACCGATCTGGTATTCGAACATCTCTCGCTGCGAACGCATGGACACGTATTCGCCGGCGGCCATGGAGGCCGCGCCCGCCAGCAGTCCGGCGATACCGGTGAGCAGGATCACATGGCTATCGAAGGCCGCACCCGCCACGCCCAGCATCAGGCTGGCATTCGATACCAGTCCGTCGTTCACACCGAACACCGAAGCACGGAAACTGCCGCCGCCGGCGAGCCGCCGGTGACGGGATTCCGGACGGCCGGCCACCGGTGCGTCGTGGCCTCCGGCCAGGGTGCGTGTATACACCGACAGGCCGCGCACTTTCATGGCCGCCAGCATCGGCAGCAGCCGCTGGGGTCCCAACCACTTCACCAGCCGCGCCACCAGGCGCGCGCGCAACGCCGGGCGAAACGGTGCCGGCAGCTTCTCGCCCTTGGCAATCGCCAATTTCTTCCAGTGATGCGACTGGTTCTCGGCGGCGATAGCCAATTTCATGAACAGGGTGTGTAACTCCGGCGTGGGTTCGCAGTCCGCGATCACCCGGTACAGAAACTCGGATTGTTTCTCTTCATACCAGCTGTCACGTTCGTTCATGGAGCCATCCGCTGTTACTTGCCTTGAAGATTAGTGACGCCGTGAGGCACGTGACCGGTAGCCACGTAACCTGCGGCGGCTTCCACATGGCCGCGCTGGTCGTCGAAGAAGATGTCTGCGTCGAAGGTCTTGAGGAAGGCACCCTTGGAAAGCCCCCCCAGGAACAGGGCCTCATCGATGCGGATATTCCAGGCGCGCAGCGTGCGGATGACGCGCTCGTGGGCCGGCGCGGAACGCGCGGTCACCAGTGCCGTACGGATGGGGGATTTCTCCAGCGGATAATCCGCTTGGATACGCTGCAACGCCGCCAGGAAGTGCTTGAAAGGCCCGCCGCTCAGCGGTTCACGGGCCTGGGCCTTCTCGCTGGCGGCGAAGGCTTCCAGGCCCTGTTCCTGGTAGACACGCTCGGCCTCATCGGAGAACAGCACCGCGTCACCGTCGAAGGCGATGCGCAACTGTTCGGATGTGGAGGTCCCGATCCCCGACGGCACGATGGCGGCGGCCGCATGGCCGGCGTCCAGCGCCGCCACCACGTCGCGGGGTTCGGCCGACAGGAACAGGTCGGCGCTGAACGGCTGCACATAGCGCCACGGCGCGGCGCCATTGGTAAAGGCGGCTCGGCTGATGTCGAGAGCGTAGTGCTGTATGGAATTGAAGACCCGCAGACCGGTGTCGGCACTGTTATGGGACAGCAGAATCACCTCGACCCGCGGCGCTTTCACGGCTTGATTGAGCCGCAGCAGTTTCTTCACCAGCAGGAAGGCCACCCCCGGCGCCAGCACGTCATCCTCGTGCTCGATCTGGTAGCGCGAATAGGCCTCCAGTCCTTGCGTGGTGAAGATCTGGTGGCTTTCCTCCAGATCGAACAGGGCACGCGACGAAATCGCCACCACCAGCCTGCGCTCGAGGGATTCCGCCATGCTCAGGCTCCCGCGTCCGGCTGCCAGCTGCGGAAGGCGCGCAACAGCGGGAAATACAGGCCGACCGTCACCGGCCTGCCTTCCCGCCCGCGCATCAGCCGCGCGTAGCGTTCCAGCTGAGCGCGGTAACGCCGCTGCTCGTTGTCCAGGAATATTTCCAAATCGCCGCCCGTGTGCCGGCTGGTCTTGTAATCGATGATCCAGCGCAGACCGTCATTATCCACGAAGGTACGGTCAATGACACCGGTGACAAGCCGCTGCCCATCGAAACCGCTGAGCGCGTATTCCACCCGCGCCTCTGCATGACGGTCGTCCAGTATCCAGCGGCCGGTAGCATCAGCCAGTGTATTGAGCACGGCGGCAATCACTTCCGGCACCGCGCTGCGCAACTCCACCTCCGGCACCCCCGCCTGACTGAGCAAGGCAGCCACGACCGGTTCAAGCCGGCGCACCCGTCCCGCATCCCAGCGGCGCAGCCCCTCACCGGCGATGCGCTGCAACAGACGGTGGGTCACCGTACCCACGTGCCGCAGGGTCTCGCCGGCCCAGTCGAATTCCGGTATTTCCGCCACATCCGCGGATAAGCTCTCGCCACCCGGCCAGCGCACGGCCTCCGGCGGGGCCGGCGGCCGCCAGTCCAGCGGCAGGCGATGCAACACCTGCGGCGCTTTTTCCTGCACCTGCCGCAGGCGTGTCACCTGAGGCAGCCGGGTCAGCGCCTGTTCGAAGGCATCCTTGACCACCGGCCACAGGCATGCCAGCAGGGAATCCCGCAGCGGTGGCCGCAACTCCCGCCGGCCGTCCTGTTCCGCATAATCCACGTGGCCGATGAGATGCAAGCGCTGGCGTGCGCGGGTCGCGGCCACGTACAACAAGCGTTGCTGTTCCAGCATCTCCTGCTCGCGGCGCAGCGCCAGCACCAGTTCATACAGCGGATCATTGTCACTGCCGCGGGCATTCAGCGGCGCCAGCAGCAGATCCGGACGCGCCGCCTCCCGGGCGCGTTCCAGATACATGAGCAGCGGTCGCTGCGTGCGCCCGGTGCCCAGGCCCAGTCCCGGTACGATCACCGTATCGAATTCCAGACCCTTGGCCTTGTGGATGGTCATGAGCTGCAGGCTGTCGTCAGCCTGCGGGTCGGGACGCGCGAACAATTGTGCCAATGCCGCCGCCAGCTCCTCTGGCGCCGTCAGCATGCCGCCTTCATCAAATCCCTGCAGCAGCGTGAAGAATGCTTCCGCGTCATCCAGGTCCTCCGGCATCGTCACGGTACAGGGGCCGGCCAGCCGCAGCCAGGTGCCTTCCACCTGCTGACGCAGGCTGCCGCGACGGCGCGCAGCAAGCGCTGCATGCAGTGCCGGCCAGGCACGGGCAAGCTGCATCTGCCCCGCGTCGCTCAACCGTGCAAGGCGCGCCCCGTCCTGCAGCAGCAAAGGAACGGGCGACTCCAGGTCACTGCCCGCCAAGGCATGCAGATCATTCAGCGTCAGTCCGCACCAGGGCGCGCGCAGCACCGCAAGCCAGGCGGTGCGGTCAGCCATGTGGGTGAGCGCGCGGGTCAAAGCCATCAGGTCCTGCACCACTGGCCGCGCAGCCAGCGCCTCAATCTCCACAGCGCGGAACGGAATATGCTCACGCCGCAGGCGGGACACCAGCTCGCCCAGGTGGGCGCGGGCACGCACCAGTACCGCGATGCGGGTGTCTGCGGTGCGTGTCGCGCGGATGACGGCCACCGCCTGCGCCGCTTCTTCCTGCATATCCTTGCCAAGCAACGGATGCACGCATACCGCGGGACCGGGCAGCGCGGCATGCCGGGCTGCAGCGGGACTGTAGCTGACCGCGCCGCTGCCCAGCTCCATGCGTGCCGGGAAGATTTGCGCGAAACACCGGTTGACCCAGGTGACGATGTCCTGTTGGGAGCGGAAGTTGACACTCAGGGTGAGTGGCGTCAGCTCCACCGTGCCGATGCCGTGTTGCTGCGCGCGCAGGAACAGGCTCACTTCCGCCTCGCGGAACCGGTAGATGGATTGCATCGGGTCACCTACCAGGAACAGCGTGCGCCCGTCACCACGCTCCCAGCCGGAAGTCAGGCGCTCCAGCAGATCGAACTGATTGACAGAGGTGTCCTGAAACTCGTCCACCAGCAGGTGGCGGATGCGGTAATCCAGGGCCAGCGTCAGATCCGTGGGGGCATCCGGCGTACCCAGGGCCCGCAATGCCCGCAGCGCCACTTCGCTGTAATCCACCGCCCCGTGTTCGGCGAACACCAGCTGCAACTGCGCTACCGCCAGCGGCAACAGGCTGAGCAGCGCCTCCAGCAAGCGCCACTGTGCATCGGCGAATTGCGGCGCCGGCAACGCCCGCACCCGTGCGAGCCGCGCGCGCAGCGCGTCGTCGCCGGCAAGCTGCGTCAGCAGTTCCAGCATGCGGGTCTTGGCTGCGCTGTTGGGTGCAAATCCCAGGCGCGCATCCACCGTGGCGCGCCAGCCGCCGTCCTGCTTGAGCAGCAGCTCCACGATGCCGCGCCAAACTGGCAAATCTTCCAGCGACACGCCTGGAAACCTGCTGAGTTCCGCGCAGGCGTCGAGCCGCGAGGTACGCTCGCCGGCACGCAACGCACGGCCGGCATGCCGGGCCAGCGCCGTCAATTCCTCCTGGAAGCGCGACGGAAATATTGCGCGCAGCATTCGCAGCTGGTGAACGGCTTCCCGTGCAAAAGCGGCTTCCAGTTCCGCGCGGCGGCTGGTATCCGGCCCGGCGCCCGTATGCCGCAGCCACTGATCGCGGCGCGGCAGCATGTCCGCCAGCAGTTGCAGCGCCCGCGGCAGGTCGTTGTCCAGATGCCGCAGCAGCGTCTCCACGGAGCGCGCCGCCTCCGTGGCGCTGCCTTCCAGCAGTGCCAGCGTACGTTGTGCCGCAAGTATATAAAGTTCCGCAGGGCGCTCGGCGATATCGGGTTGTGCGCCGAATTTGGAGAGCAGCGGCATCTGCCGGGTAAGCTCGGCATTGAGTGAGTCGACGGTCTGGATGCGCAGCCTCGCGGGATGGGCGGCCAGCATCCAGCTTTGCGCCGCATCCCGGGCACGCGCGGCGCGCCCCAGTTCCCAGGTCCGGCGCTGGTGATGTTCCGCCGGCGGCACCTCGCTGACCGCCGCCTCCAGGGCCGCGACAATGCGTGCGCGCATCTCCGCCGCCGCCTTCTTGGTGAAGGTGATGGCGATGATCTCCTCCGGCGCCTCGACCGTGGCCAGCAGCCGCAGATAGCGCTGCGTCAGCAATTCGGTCTTGCCCGAGCCGGCTGGCGCCTGCACGATGAAGGAGGCGTCCGCATCCAGCGCCCGCTCACGCACCGCCTGGTCGGCAGCGGCTTCAGGGCGCATCTTCGCCGTCTTCCACGGGTGCGCCTTCCAGTTCATGGATGCGGCACAGGGCAGCCAGATGACAGAACCGGCAGGTGCTGCCGCGCTTCTTGGGCGCCACCTCCGCCCGGCCGGAGGCAAAACCGCTGCTCAGCCCTTCCAGCACCACCTGCCAGTGCGCCAGCAATCCGCTCCAGTCGCCGCAACCGTCCATGGGGCTCTGCAGCTGGGTATAGGCATCCACACCGGGCACCACTCCGGTCTCCCGGGTGTAGCCGCGATAACCGCACTCGCCGGGACGCAGCACCGCGAACAGCACCGCCTGTAACTGCTCGCGGTTGACGACGGCATAACAGGGCAACTGCGGCTCATCGGGCCGCTCACCTGACCAGGCGCTGAGCTTGGCGTCGCCGCTCTTGTAATCGATGATGGCACTGCCGCCCGCAGCCAGCCTGTCGACGCGGTCAACACGCGTGTTGAAAGTCAGCGGGCCGATGCGTGCTTCACGGTCGACCTCCCGCGCCTCCACCGTGAACGGCGCACGCGCCGCTTCCACGCCCAGCCATTCCAGCAGCACGCGCGCCAGGCGTTCCTGCTCCAGCGCCATGAAGCGCGGCGTGAACACTTGCGGTTGCCGCAGGCGCGCCTTCCGCAGTGTCTCCTCCAGAACCTGCGCCACCAGTGCCGCGCGCGCAGTCTGGTCCAGCGCCTGCAGCCGCGCCTGATCCCCGAGCTGCCGCCACAGGCGTTCCAGCACCGTGTGCAGCAAGGCTCCCCGTTCCGCCGGATCCAGCCCCGGCGCCGGCAGTGTCAGTGGCTTTGCGCCGAGGCGGTAACTTGCGAAGGCCTGGAATGGACAGGCGGCCTGGGATTTGAGGATGCCGGTACCGCCCGCCATCGGGCCCGGCGGCAACGGCGGGCCCTGCGCATCGGCAAAATCCTGCAGTGGCGGAGCCACACTATATAAGTATGCCGCACAGGCGGGATGCGCGTATTGCGGCAGTTGCGTGAGCTCCACGCAAGGCACGGCGGCAATCAGCGGACTCGGCCGCAGCAGCTGATCGTCCGCGCGCTGCGGGGCGCTCGTCACTACCATCGGCGCGCTCGCCAGAAGCCGCCCGGTCACGGTGCGCGCGAACTCCAGCTCACGCGCGGCACTCGCATGCGGCAGGCTGCGGGCACGCTGGATGGCGATGGGTATGAAGGGGTTGGGCCGCGGACTCGCCGGCCACTTGTCATCGGACAGACCGAGAATCCACAGATAGTCGAAACGCAGGCCGGTTGCCTCCAGCATGCCCAGCACCTGCACAGGAACCTCCTGCCCGGCCGGCTGGAAAGACTGCTGTACAAGCAAATTTGCCAGGCGTGTCAGCGCTTCGCCATATTCGATGTTGCCGAGTAACGCATCCAACCGTACAAGCTGGCTGCAAGCCTCGCGGAATTTCTGCAGCGTCTGGTATTCGTCACTGTCCGGGGTCCGCGTCCCGGGCCAGCCCAGCAGATCGAGCCACTGCCCGAAGGTCCTGACCCACGCGCCCACCGGCTGCCTGGATGGCAGGGCGTCAATGGACTTGAGCGCGGCTTCCAGCCTCCTCACCAGGCCCGGAACATTCCCCTGTGCACGCGCCAGCCCCAGCAGTTGTGTCAGCGGCAGGGTGGCACCGCTGTGCTCGCGCAGGCTGAATTCCAGCTGCGCCCGTGCGTACTGTTCTTCCCCGGCAGCGGCAAGGAACGGCGAGCGCAACAGCAGGCTGGCGGTGCTGAACCGCAGCTGCCGCTGGCCGATCTGCAGCATCTGCAGTGCGTCATTGATCAGAGGGTAGCTGGCGAGTGGTCGGCCGAGGGACAGGTTGTAGGGACGCGCAACTTTCCCATGCATCAACGCCGGCGGACACAGCACATCATCGAGGATGCGCGCAAAGCGATCCCGGCAGGCGTTGAGGTCCTGCACCACGATACCGATGTTGGCTTGCGGATCCGTTTCCAGGATGGCGCGCGCCCAGCGGGCGGCGCTGCGCATCTCCTCATCGGCATCGCCGCAGCTTACTCGGCGCGCGGAAACCGGAGCCGCTGCGGGGGTCGTCAGCGCCGCAACCGTACAGCCGGCCTCCCGCAGCGCCTGCAGGAACGCTTGCTGCTGCGGCGTCCATTCATCGAAGCCACTGAACAGTATTTTTGCGGGTGCGCTGAAACGTCTCGCCCGTAACCATGCAGCCAACTGCTGCGGTAGACGCGTCTCATCCAGCCACCCGCTGGCCTGGCAACGTGCCCTGAAAGCGTCCGCCCAGCCGA
>JAGWNO010000001.1 GCA_028871235.1 Gammaproteobacteria bacterium | reverse complement strand
CTGCGCCCTTGCAACAGTAAACCATCAGGGTCTCGGAGCGCGGCTGCCAGGCGATCGCATGGGGGTGCCGCCTCACCGCCTCGCAGGTGTGCGACAGCTGCGCCCGCGCCGTCATCACGTTGAAATCCCGTAGCGCGCCGTTCAGCAGCCGGCAGCGGGCCTGCCAGTCGCCGCTCAAACGCACCGGCGCATAGCGATCCCGGATTACCACCGCCGGCGCGGCATCGAACACCAGTTCCATACCCGCCCCTTCCGTGAGCATGAGGCTGCGGTCGTAGCCGGGAAATGGGGAGAACTCGCAGTCGCTTTCCACGTCGGCAATACTCACGCGCCAGGCAAAGGGTTTGCCGTTCAGCGCCGAATCTGCCGGGAAAACCGCCAACTCACGGGTCGTCCCCCGGCCGTTCTTCCAGGGCATGATCCTGTAGTCGGCGGGCCCCAGCAGTTTCACAAGACCGTCCAGAGCATGCCTGCGCGCGAGTTCCGCATCACTGCATGGTCATGAGCCGATGGGTCAGCGCCGCCGACCAGCGCCGTGGTATGAAGCGGTTGCTCCATACCATGAAGGCATTCACGCGCCCAGCGACCACGCTCGGTTTGCGCCTGAGCATGGCATTGAGGCCTATGCGCACCACCTCCGGACTCTGCATCATGAACAGCCGCTGGTAGCGCGTGGGCTGCTGGCCGGATACCTGCAGGAATTCCGTGGCGGTGACCCCCGGCGACAACACCGTGCAGCTCACGTTGCTGCGGCGCAGTTCGTAATTGAGCGCTTCGCCGAAATACAGCACGCAGGTCTTGGCGGCGCTGTAGGCGGCATAGGCGGGTGATGGTTGATAGGCGCCGATGGAGCTCAGCTGCAGGATGTAGCCTTTATCGCGCTGCAGCATGTCGCCGAGAAACAGCTTGGTGAGCTGCATCAATGCCACGATATCCAGCATCAGCATCTGCCGCTCCTGCTCCCAGGGGATATGCGCATGCTCGCCGTACAGACCGAAACCGGCATTGTTGATGAGCACATCCACCGCCAGGCCGGCGTCCCGGATGCGCTCATGCAGCGTCTGCGGCGCATCCACCACAGCCAGATCCAGCGGCATGATGTGCACGTGGACATCGTGCTGGGCGGCGATCTCCTGGCTGAGCTGCTGCAGGCGTCCCTCGCGGCGCGCCACCAGGACCAGGTGACAGCCCATGGCCGCCAGCTGGCGGGCGAATTCGGCGCCGAGACCGCTGGAAGCGCCGGTGATGAGTGCGGTCCTGCCGCGCAGCGGATACGTGTTCATGCCTGTTTGTATTTGGCCTCGTAGGCAAGACCCATGAGCAGGATTTTCATGGTGTCGAGCATCTGCTGCTGCAGATCCACCCGGAACATGGCCATTTCCGGTTGCGCCAGCACCGCACGCATCACTTCGGAGGGTTCGGCCAGGTGCTGCAAACCGATGACCAGGGCATCGATCTTGAGCAGCACTTCCACACCCTGACCGGGTGCCAGGAAGCGCAGATATCCCTCCAGCAGGGCACCGGTCTTCAACAGCCGTTCCCTGAGGAAGGTCTTGAAGCGCAGCGCCGTGTCGTGGTCCACGTTCTGCTCCAGCACGGTGTGCAGGATCGCCAGCAAGCGCAGCAGGTACGGCCGGGTAGCGATGGACTCGGCGAACAGTTGCACCAGGCCCGCGATGCTCATGTCAGCACGCCGCTGTTCGAGCGCTGTATCCAGTGCCGCGAACCAGTCCGCCAGCTCCTCCTCGCACAAGGCCAGGAACATCTCTTCCTTGCTGTGGAAATAGAGGTACAAGGTGCCCTTGGCGACGCCCGCCTGCCTGGCGATGTCCGCCATGCTGAGCGTCGCATAGGAGGTCAAGGCGAAACGCCCCATGGCGACCTTGAGTATCTCGGCCCGGCGCGCCTGTTTCTGGGCCCCGGTCATGGCCCGGTTGATCACGGCCATTTTGCGTTTCCTTGATGACTTTTGGTCATTTATAAGTGACTTAAAGTCACTTGTCAAGCTGCTGCCGGCGCCAGGTAATCCTCGTCACCGGCGTGCGGCAGGCCGCCGCATAGCAGCCGGAGCGTGCATGGGGTTACTCCCCCGTGAGCCAGCGAACCCGGCTGTGACCCTGATGCGACCCCAGCGCCTGTGCGAGAAAATCCAGCGCTGCGGCAAAGCTGTGGTCGCTCCGCCATGGAGGGTTCACCACGACCATGTCACAGGCGGACAGGCCGGGAGAATCCGCCGGCGCAATGCCGAATTCCAGCAGCAGGATGCGGCGGATCCCTGATTCTTTCAGGGCACGCTGGAAGCGGCGCACCGCGGCCTCCTCCTTGACCGGATACCAGAGAGCGTACATGCCCGTGGGCCAGCGGCGGTGAACGGCAACCGCCGCCTCCGCGAGCCGGGTGAATTCATCGGCGTTCTCGAAGGGCGGATCCATGAGCACCAGTCCGCGGTGCTCGACGGGCGGGATGAGCGCTGTAAGCATCCCGTAACCGTCGCGCCTGTGCACCGCCACCCGGCGGTCGGAATGGAAACGCGCCTTGAGCCGCTGTGCATCCTGCGGATGCAGTTCCGCCAGCACCAGCCGATCAACGGGGCGCGCGAATGCCGCGGCCAGCAACGGTGAGCCGGGATAGAAACGGGGTATGGCGCTGCTGTCCGCTTGTGGATTGCAATCAGCCACCACGGTACGCAGGCGCGCCAGCGGCGGCGGCAACATCTCCGCTTGCAACCGCCACAGGCAGCCGATGCCGCCGGCGGCTTCGCCGGTCTTCACTGCCGCATCGCTGTGCAGATCGTAACCGCCGGCTCCCGCATGGCTGTCGTAGTAGCACCAGGGCGCCGGCTTGCGGTTGAGCGCCTCCAGTAACACCGCCAGTACCGTGTGTTTCATGATGTCGGCGAAATTGCCGGCGTGATACTGATGGCGGTAATTCATGGCTGCCGCCCGCATCATCGCATGAAAAAGACTTGCTATGATGGCCGCCGTCCCGGCTGCAACCGGCGGTCTGCATGCATTTATTGAGGAAACTTGATCCGCTCAACTGGCTGCTGCTGGCGCTCGCCTGCATCTACGGCGCGGCGCTCTTCAACCACGGGCCGGTGCCGTCCATGGAACCGAGGTTCGCAGAAGCGGTGCGCGAGATGCTGGCCCGCGGCGAATGGCTTATCCCCATCAAGAACGGCGTGCCCTACATCGAATATCCGCCGCTGTATTTCTGGCTGGGCCTGCTGGGCACATTCCTCGGCCTGCCGCTCACCGCCGCCATCCGCCTGCCGGGCTATATCGGTTTCCTGCTGTGGGTGTGGTGGCTCGGCCGTCTGCAGCGTGAACTGTCGCCCGGCTGGCCGCGCTGGCTGCTGCCACTCACCGCCGCGGCGCTGCCGGCGGTCCTCTACAACTTCTTCACCGCCCAGTCCGACAGTCTGCTGATCCTGGGCACGCTCATCGCCTTCAGCGGCTTCGCGCGCTGGCGCACCGATTCCAGATTCCGCGGCTTTCCCTGGGAATTGTGGCTGGGCGTGCTGCTCGCCACCGCCGCCAAGGGGCCGGTGGGCATGGCCATCACGCTTCCGGCCATGGGCCTTGAAGTGATACTCGCCGCGCTGCTGCGGACGCCGCCGCTGGCGGCTGATACCGGCACCCTCGGTGCGCGCTGCGCCTGGGTATTCCGTGAAGCCTGGCGCATGGCGCCCATGCGCGGTCTGGCGCTCGCGCTCCTCGGCATCGTGCCCTGGTATATCGCCGCCGGTTTCGCCGTGGGCTGGAAATTCGTGTACGCGGTGCTGATCTACCAGAATTTCACCCGTTTCGTCTCGGGCTTCGATCACCTGCAACCCTGGTGGATGTACGCCCAGACCCTCTGGGGCGATCTGTTCCCGCTGTCGCTGCTGCTGCCCTTCGGGATTTATTACGGTTTGCGCCACATCCGCGAGTTTCGCTGGCGGGTGCTGTTGGTGTGGGCGCTGTTCACCCTGCTGTTCTTCACTGTCTCCGCCTCCAAGCAGAGCAAATACATCCTGCCGGCGGCGCCGGCTTTCGCACTGCTGGCACTCGGCAGCCTAAATTTTCTGTTCGCTGACCGCTGGCGGACAATCGCTCGCCGTGTATTGCAAAGTTGGGCCACGGGATTCATCGCGCTGTTTGGAATCCTGGTGATTCTCTGGCTGCCATTCAACGACGCCAAGATCGGCGGGCTTGCCGGTTTTGAACAGATCAAGGCGGTGGTGGCCAAACACCCCGGCACCATCGTCAGCTTCCAATGGCCGCGGCCCATGACGCTGTACGTGCTGGGCGCGCCCATGGCCTACGTGCGTTCCAGCCGCGAACTGTACGAGGAAATCCATACGGGCAGGATCAAGCCCGGCGACTACATACTGGTGAACACCAAATATCTGCCCGACAGCGGTGAGCCGGACAGCATGAAATTCCTGCCGCCGCCCGGGTCGCCGTATTTTGAGAAAGTCCTGGAAGTCAAAGCGGAAGACCCGATGGTGCTCTACCGCGTGCTGCCCCCCGCTGCTTCCATGCCGATGCCGCAGACTCCGCAGCCCCGGCCGTGGCGCTGGTGGGAGCAGTTTGACACCGATTGACGCGGGGCGTCGCCCCGCCAGCGGCTGCCCCTCTCCCGCTGGAAAGGCGGGGGATTACGCGGACGTTCCTGGATTCCGGTCAAGCCGGTTCAGAGCTGACCGCTGCGCGCCCAGGACAGCAACTAGCTCTGTTCATTTTCAGGCACCGTCAGAAGCTTCACGCGCTTACCGAAGCGGGTAGTGACGAGAATCACGCCCACCAGTATCACCAGCATCCCCACCAGCCGCACGCCCGCCACCCGTTCTCCCAGCACCAGCCAGCCGAGGATCAGCGCGATGGCCGGGTTCACATAGGCGATGGTGCCGAGCTTGTCGGGAGTGGTGTGCCGCAGCAGCCACATGTAGGTGGTATAAGCGAGGCAGGAACCGAACACGGTGAGGTAGGCGAGCGCGCCGATACCGCGCACGCTCCAGTGCCAGTGCGCCGCCTCGCCGTCCGCGCAGCCGAGGATCACCAGCAGCGTACCGCCGGTGAACAGCATCATGGCGGACTGCATGAGCGGCTGCACACCGACTGTGACGCTGCGTCCATAAATGGCGCCCAGCCCCCAGCACAGGGTGGAGAACAGGATCACCAGTTGTGCATTGAAATGATCGAAGGAGAAATGCCGGCCCGGCAGCAGCATCAGCAAGGCGCCGGCGAAGCCGATCACCAGCCCGAGTTTGGCGCGCGGCGTGAGCACATGGCCCCTGGGTCCGAAGGTGCCGAACCAGGCGATCCACAGCGCCGAAGTGGTGGCGATCAGGGCCGCTTGATTGGACTGCACCCATTGCTCGCTCCAGGTGACCAAGCCGTTACCGAGGGTCACCAGCAGCACGCCCAGCACGCAAGCATGCAGCCAGTCGCGCGGATTCACCGGCAACGGCTGACCCCGCGACCGGGCGATGATGGCCAGCACCAGCCCGGCGATGGCGTTGCGCACGCCAGCCAGCAGCGCCGGGGGCAGGTCCTGTACGCCGATGCGGATGCCGAGGTAGGTGGAACCCCACACCACGTACACCACTGCGAATGCCGCCACCAGCTGCAGGCGGTGGCGGGCGTCGGTGCTCATGAAAATTCCTGGGCAGGGTGGGCCGGAAGGGCGCTCATTCTACACGCGGCGGCCCCGCGCCGCGTGAACAACGCGGCCCGATTTGTTCCCATGCGTCCGGTAAAATCCGCAGCTCATCGTCAATCCCAATTCCACACTCTTCAAGCCCTCAACTGTCGCAGCCGCGCACGCCGCACAGCGACGCAGGGCAATGCATAGATGAGCGCAACGGGTATCAACACCCCCCATTCACCCGGCGGTGCTTCGCGGATGGTGGTAACAGCGGGCAGGTGGGAAGCACGGCCTTGAGGCGACTTGCGGGAGATCAATCGTGGTGCTTATAAATAGGTCTCTCTAGTTTGAGAACCGCGCCGCGCGGTTTCATGACGCCATCCCCATGCTCACTGGACGTTGCCGATGAGCTTGCGCATCGGTTTGCTGAATATGAAAAACAGGATGCCGGCCCCCACGGTGATATAGACGATCTGCAGGAACAGCCTTGGCATCTCATGCAGGTCCTGCGGGTTGAAGCGTCCCGCCGCCAGGCCCGCCATGACGCTGCCGAGCGAATCCGCCAGGAACCAGGTCCCCATCATCTGGCTGAGGTAACGCGCCGGCGCCAGCTTGGTGACCGCACTGAGCCCTACAGGACTCAGGCACAGTTCGGCGGTGGTATGCAGCAGGTAGGTGATGATGAGCCAGGTGGGCAGGGCCTTGTCGCCGGTCACCGCAACCTTCGCGGCGAACACCATGACCAGGAATCCCAGTCCCAGCTGCACCAGACCCAATCCGAATTTCAACGGCACGGACGGATTCAGGTTGCGCCGGGCGAGCACCACCCACAGGTGGCCGAACACCGGCGCCAGAATGATGATGAACCACGGATTGATAATCTGGAACCAGCCCGCCGGGATCTCGAAACCGAAGAACGTGCGGCGCGTGTAATCCGCGGCGAAGATGTTGAGCGATGAACCGGCCTGCTCGAAACCGGACCAGAATACCGCGGCGCCCAGGAACAGCAGGAAGATGACGACCACCTGCTTCTTTTCCGTCGCGTCCAATCCACCGAACCTCAGCACATAGGCGAAATACGCCACCGCCAGCGCGAAGATGAACACGCTGATGGCGCTGGCCAGCCACACGATGTCAAAGCGCAGTGCGCCGATATCCAGCAGGAACGCGATGACGACCAACGCCAGCAGGCCGCCGCCCACGGTCTGCCAGCCGCGACGGCGCACCACCGCATCCCGGGAGGCATCGCCGCTGTGGTATGCGGTCAGTCCGGCGCCGCCCAGGTAGGGCCGCATCAGGCGATATTGGAAAAGCCCCAGCAGCATGCCGATGCTGGCCACCAGAAATCCGTAATGCCAGTTGTAACGTTCACCGAAATAGCTGGCGAAAATCGGCCCCAGGAACGCGCCCAGGTTGATGCCGCTGTAGAAGATCGAGAAGCCGGAGTCGCGACTCACCCCGCCCTCCGGATACAGTTGCCCGACGATGACGCTGACATTGGGCTTGAGCAGCCCGGTGCCCAGGATGATGACCGTGAGGCCGACGAACACCAGCGGCAGCCCGCCGGCGGGGATGGCGAGGATGGCGTTGCCGAGGGCGATGAAGATGCCGCCGTACCAGACGGAGCGCTGCTGGCCGAGGAGCCGGTCGGCCACCCAGCCGCCCACCAGCGTCATGAGATATACACATCCGGTGTACAGGCCATAAATGGCGGTGGCATTCTCGGTGGTGATCCCCAGGCCACCGCGGTGGTTGTTTATGGCATCCACCAGGAACAACACCAGCAGGGCGCGGTTGCCGTAGTAGCTGGCGCGCTCCCACATCTCGGTGAAAAACAGCGTGTACAGCCCGATGGGATGGCCAAACAGCATTTTCCGGCCGGCGGGCATGGTCTCGGTTGATGCCACCATTCACCTCGGAATGACGCAGGGCACAATGGCGCCACAGCATCCAGGGTTTGGGGACATCAGTCAACGGGGAAACGGGTTTACGACACCACCGGACAGTGCCCGGACAGGTACCGGACCGTGCTCAGGCACCGTGCTCCCGGCCTTTGTTTTGCACATCCACTTCCCGAGGAACCGGCACGAGGATACGCGCCAGGATCATGCCAAGTTCGTACAGGAGATAGACCGGCACTGACAGCAGCGTCATGGACACCACATCCGGCGGCGACAGGATCATGCCCACGATGAACGCCCCTACCAGCGCATAGGGACGCAGCTTGCCCAGTTTGCCGGGCGTGGTGAACCCCGCCCACACCACCAGCACGATGGCCACCGGTACCTCGAAAGCCAGGCCGAAGGCGAAAAAGATAGTGAGTACAAAATCCAGATAAGCGTTGATGTCGGTCATCACCTTCACGCCCGCGGGTGCCGCGGCGGTGAGGAAGGCGAATGCCACCGGGAACAGCACGAAATAGGCGAAGGCCACTCCGCTGTAGAACAGCAACACACTGGAGACCAGCAACGGCAGGAACATGCGCCGCTCGTTCTTGTACAAGGCCGGCGAGATGAAGCGCCACAGGTGATAGAGGAATACCGGCATGCTCAGGAACAGCGCCACGATCAGCACCAGTTTCATGGGCGTCATGAACGGCGAGACCACGCCGGTGGCAATCATGCTGGAACCCGCCGGCAGGCGCTTTATCATGGGCAGCGCCACAAATTCGAAAACCCTGTTCTGGAATGGAAACAGGATAAAGAACATCACCAGCAGCGTCGCCACCCACTGCAGCAGGCGGCGGCGCAATTCCAGCAAGTGAACGATCAGCGAACTGCTGATGAGCGATTCGCCGGGCGTGTTATCTGGCGTCGGGGTCACGCTTCACCGTACCTGGCGCGTCCGCCGCTGCCGTGTCACCCGCTGCGCCGGTGCCGTCCTTGAGCGGATCGCGTACAGCATGGCGCGCGGCAGCGGCTGTCTTGCGGATTTCCTCGACGGCCAGTTCGCGATCGATCTGCTCGCTCAGATTGCGAACTACCGCGCGCGCCCGGCCGACCCACCGTCCAATGGCGTGCGCCAGACCCGGCAGGCGTTCGGGACCGAACACCACCAGCGCCAGCACGAATATCAGCGCCAGCTCCCAGAAGCTTCCTTCTAACATCGGGAAAGATCGTCAGCGGGTCGTATCTGAATCGGGTTTCTTGCCGGCATCCTTGGCGGACGGCTCGCTCTCGCCTTCGTGCAAGGACTTCTTGAAGCTGCGAAAGGCTTTGCCCAGGTCCTCGCCGATTTTCGGCAGTCGGGCGGTACCGAATACCAGCACCACGATGACGAGGATCAACAGAATCTTGCCAACACTGAGTTCCATGAAACGCTCCCGCGGCTCCGGGAAAGGGAAAGACGGAGCCCGCAAAGCACCTGCCAGAAGGGCGGTGTCCGGGGTATTTTACCTCCATCGGATGGTTTTTATTCCCTGCGCCCGGGGAAACCGGAGCGCGCCGCCAGCAGTGCCAATCCGACTCCGGCATGGAGATGGAACCGGACTGCGGCCGCGGACGGTCAGCTGCGGGGACTCAAACTATCGGCGAGTTCCTGTGCCTTGGCGAAATCCAGCCTGCCTTCGTACAGGGCGCGGCCGAGGATGGCTCCCTCCAGGACGCTGCCGCCCGCCTCGCAGAGTTTTTTCACCGCAAGCAGCGAAGCCATCTCGCCGGCAGTAATCACCGGGATGGTGATGGCGTGCGCCAATGCCAGCGTGGCCTTCACGTGGAGACCATCAGCATTGTCGTTGCTGCCGAAATCATTGTAGAGAATGGCCGCCGCGCCCTCGCGCTGAAAATGTTCGGCCGCATCCAGGACGTCATGATTGGCGAGTTTTGACCAGCCTTCCGTTGCTACCCTGCCATCCCGGGCATCAAGTCCCACGATGACATGGCCCGGATACTCGAGACACAGGTCGTTCACGAAGTGCGGCGCGGTCACCGCCTTGGTGCCCAACACCACGTAGCTCACCCCCGCCTCGAAATAGCTCGCCACCGTCTCGTCGCTGCGGATGCCGCCGCTCACCTGCACGGGTATGCCCGGGCAGGCCGCCACGATGGCGTGGATCGCCGCCGCATTCGCCGGCTTGCCGGATTGGGCGCCATCCATATCCACCACATGCAGGCGGCGGGCACCCGCCTTGACCCACTGCCTGGCCACCACCACCGGATCACCGGTATAGGCCATGACTTCCCGTGCCCGCGCCGAATGCGGAAACATGCACTTGCCGCTCTTGAGCTCGATCGCAGGTATCAGCAGCATGGCGGGTATCCCTCGGCTGTGCTCATGTATGGACGCGGTTCGGCCGCCACCGCGATGCGCTCACGGCTTCGTTCTGGCAGGCGGCGTGAATGACAGGACACATGGCGGTGTGATGACTGTGGAAAACCGGGTATGGCGGCTTGCGGTGCTGGTTTGATACCGGACGCTTTACGCTTTATATATTTAGAGTAGGCCGCCGTGGTAACGGAACAACGGGAATCCACAACCGTATACATAGCATAGATGATGGGCTTAAAGCTGCAAGCGCTGTTTCGCACTGGCCGGCGCCACCTGTAACCAGAAGGTTACCGGGCCATCGTTCACCAGCGCGACCCGCATATCTGCGCCGAATACACCACAGCGGGTTTCCGCATGGATGCTCGCCGCGCGCCGGCACAGATAGCTGAACAGCTGTGCCCCTTCCTGTGGCGGCGCCGCCAGCGTGAAACTCGGCCGGTTACCCTTGCGCGTGTCCGCCGCCAGCGTGAACTGCGGCACCAGCAGCAGGCCGCCGCCGCTGGCGCGGACGTCGCGGTTCATGTGCCCCGCCTCATCAGGGAACACCCGATAAGCCAGCAACCGTTCCAGCAGCCGCTCCGCCTGCAATTCGGCGTCGCCACGTTCCACGCCCACGAACACCAGCAAACCCCGGCCAATGGCAGCCACCTCGCGGTCGTTCACCGTCACCGCAGCCTGACTGACCCGCTGTAACAATCCGATCATTTCCGGCCCAGGCTTGACGCGTACGCATCAGTGGCCTCGATGAGGGCAGAACGGTTGCCGGGCTCGCTGGCCGCATGGCCTGCATCGGCGATGAACCTGAGTTCCGCTTCCGGCCAGGCCTGTTTCAGCCGCCAGGCGGCGGCCGCGGGACACACCACATCATAGCGCCCCTGGATAATGACACCGGGGATGTGACGGATGCGGTCGATGTCACGGATAATCTGATCGGGAGCAAGAAAACAGTCGTTCACGAAATAGTGACACTCCAGCCGCGCCACGGCCATGGCGATGTCCGGCTCGGAAATGTGATCCAGCATCGCCTCGTTGGGCAGCAGCGTCGAACAGCGCACCTCGAACAAAGACCAGGCTTCGGCGGCCCGGCGGCGCAACGCCTCATCCGGGCTGGTGAGTTGCTGATAATAAGCATGCAGCAGCCGCCGGCGTCCGTCCTCGGGAATGAGCGCGGTGAACTCCGAGAAATAATCAGGGAACAGATGGCGGATGCCGCCCTGGTAAAACCAGTCCAGCTCCTCGCGGGTGCTCAGGAAGATACCGCGCAGGATGAGCCCCAGCACGCGCTGCGGATGGGTCTCGGCATACACCAGCCCCAGCGTCGAACCCCAGGAACCACCGAACACCAGCCAGCGTTCGATACCAAGCGCGGTACGTATATGTTCCATGTCCGCCACCAATGCCTGGGTGGTGTTGTGCGTAAGCTCCGCATGCGGGCGCGACCGGCCGCAGCCGCGCTGGTCGAACAGCACGATGCGGTAGCGAACCGGATCGAAGAACCGCCGGCTGTCGGCGTTACAACCGCCGCCGGGACCACCGTGCACGAATACCACCGGCAAGCCGGCGGGATTGCCGCATTCCTCCACATAGAGCTCGTGGGGAGCTTCTACCGGCAGGATGTGGGTACGAAACGGGTCCAGGGGCGGATAGAAGTCCCGCATGACGGCCTGCTCTGGGGATTAGGGGAACAGTTTTAAAGCAAATGGATGCTCAAAGCACCTGCGTGTAAGCCTTTCCCTACATGCGGTCTCGCGCCAGCCTGACTGTACCGGCACGACGTGCATGGCAGATTAGCACCTGCCTGAGCCGCCAGGGAATGGCGGGACAGGGATGTACTCAGGACCGGGGTGAGGCAGGACACGCAAGGACGCCGCACCCTTAATGAAGTGAGTAGCACTCAATCACCTCCAGCCATGAAGGCTTTGCCCCGGCGGTACCCCCCTTCCGCCGGGGTTTTTTTGTCCCCGCCGGCCTTGCCGTTTTGTGCTTTAATGCGGTGAACGCCGCTGCGCGGCATGCCCCACCGGGAAAGACAGCCAAGCTTGTCGGTAGCCTCCGCCCGCCAATGGTTTTCGGCATCCCTGCGGTACCTGTGCGCGGCCTGCGCCCTGCGTGACCCCGGGTCACATGACTGGGACAGCGCCGCAGACCCGCGTCCCGGCGTGGACGACTACGTCACCATCGCCACTTTCGACAGGATCACCGACGCACACATCGTCCTGGGACGTCTGGCGGCGGAAGGCATCCAGGCAACGCTGTTCGACGATCACATGGTGCAGATGGATTGGCTGTACGCCATCGCTCTCGGCGGCATCAAGCTGCGCGTGCTGTGCGCCGATGCCGCCGAGGCGCGGCGCGTACTGGCCACGGACTATTCCCATGACCTGGACGATGTAGACGTGGGCAAGCTGGAAAGCTAGAGCTCCAGCATCGCCTCGCGTTCTTCGGGTGACGGCTCGAAACCCCGCGGCCCGTAATGGTCGAATATGGCCTGCGCCACTTCCTCCGGCCCGTCCACCAGCCTGAACAGCGCAAGGTCCTTGGCGTCTATCATGCTTTCGGTCAACATCCGCGCCTGCAGCCATTCCACCAGCCCTTGCCAGAACTCGCTGCCCACCAGCAGGATGGGGATGGCGCGCGTCTTCCTGGTCTGCACCAGCGTGAGGATCTCGGCGAGCTCGTCCAGCGTGCCGAAGCCGCCCGGCAGGACCACGTAGGCGGAGGCGTATTTCACGAACATCACCTTGCGGGTGAAGAAATGCCGGAATGACAGCGGGATGTCCTGATAGGCGTTGCGCTGCTGCTCGTGAGGCAGCTGGATATTGAGACCGATGCTCGGGGATTTGCCCGCATAGGCGCCCTTGTTGGCCGCTTCCATGCTGCCGGGACCGCCGCCGGTGACCACGGAAAAGCCGGCATCGGACAGGATCCGGCCGATGCGTTCCGCCAATACATAATAAGGATGCCCGGGCGGGACGCGCGAGGAGCCGAAAATGCTTACGGAAGGCTTGATGCACGCTAACCGCTCGAAGCCTTCCACAAACTCCGCCATGATCTGGAATATCTTCCATGATTCGCGGATGAGTACGCTGTCCGTGGACACTTTGCGTTCGCGTGGATGCCGGTTGTCGTCCTTATTCATGGCTGCTTCTCCGTTAAATCACCCTTCGGGCTCTGCAGCCGGCGCAAGCACTGCACGGAAACCCGCATTTCCTTTTGCGTCTGACGGCCGCCGCGCGGCCTGGCTGCGCTGATGCCCTGCTCGCAAGCCGCGATGGCCTGCTGTGTGTGCCCGACTTCCGTCATCCCGTCCGGTTCACCGTGCTGCGTTCCTATCTGCTAAAGGCGTGAGCTCCGCGTAGGCTACCACCAGCCACTTGGAACCGGCGGATTTGAAGTTCACCTGCAGGCGCGCGTGCGCACCGTCGCCCTCACAATCCAGTATCACGCCCTCGCCGAAATGCGGGTGCTGCACCCGCTGGCCCAGTCTGAAACCCGCCGGCGCCTGACGGCTGAGGCCGGTGCCGGTGCCGGCATACGGCCGTGACAGCTGCGCGCGCGGCCGCAGTTCCTCCAGCAGCGGCGCCGGGATCTCCCGCAGAAAGCGCGAGGGCGTGCCGTAATTATCCACGCCATGCAACCGCCGGCTTTCCGCATAGCTCAGGTAGAGCTCCCGCATGGCGCGGGTCATACCCACGTAACACAGACGCCGTTCCTCCTCGATACCCTCCAGATCTTCACTGGAGCGCTCATGGGGGAACAGGCCGTCCTCCAGGCCGCAGATGAACACCAGTGGGAATTCCAGGCCCTTGGCGGAATGCAGTGTCATGAGCTGCACGCAATCCTCCCAGGCTTCCGCCTGGCCCTCGCCCGCTTCCAGTGCGGCATGGGAGAGAAACGCCGAAAGTGGCGTCATACCGTCCAGCGCTTGCGGCTGGAAGCCGCGGGCGGCGCTTACCAGTTCCTGCAGGTTTTCCACCCGCGTCGCACCGCGTTCACCTTTGTCCGCCTGGTAATGCCCCATCAGCCCGCTGCCCTGGATGACGTGGTCCACCTGCTCGAACAGCAACAACCCGCGTACCGCGCCATCCAGTTCGTGTATGAGTTTCATGAAGCCGGCGAATGCCCCGGCGACGCGCGCCGAGGCCTGCTTGTCTTCCACGAGTTTCGCCATGGCGTGCCACAAGGACAGGCCCTCGCGACGCGCCAAGTCGCGGAGCATGTCCACGCTGCGCGTACCGATGCCGCGGGCCGGAAGGTTGATGACGCGCTCGAAGGAAGCGTCATCGTCACGGTTCTCGAGCAACCGCAGGTAGGCGAGCGCGTCCTTGATCTCGGCGCGCTCGAAGAAGCGCAAGCCGCCGTATACCCGGTAGGGGATGCGTTCCGCCAGCAGCAGTTCCTCGAACACCCGCGACTGGGCATTGGAACGGTACAACACCGCCACTTCGCGGCGCACCCCGCCCTGTGCCTGCCAGTGCTTGATGCGCGCGATGACAAACTGCGCCTCATCCTGTTCGTTGTAGGCCGCGTACACCCGGATCGACACGCCGTCGCCGCCGCTGGTCCACAGGTTCTTGCCGAGACGCGTGCTGTTGTTGGCGATGAGCGCGTTGGCGGCCTTGAGGATGTTGCCGGTGGAGCGGTAATTCTGTTCCAGGCGGATAACGCAGGTGCCGGGAAAATCCTTCTCGAAGCGCAGGATGTTCTCGATCCTGGCGCCGCGCCAGGCGTATATGGACTGGTCATCGTCGCCCACCACGAAGGGGATGCTCTGCTGGCCGGACAGCAGCCGCACCCAGCCGTACTGGATGGCGTTGGTGTCCTGGAATTCATCCACCAGGATGTGACGGAAGCGTTGCTGATAGTGGGCCAGCAGTGCCGCATCGTCGCGCCACAGTTCCAGCGCGCGCAACAGCAGTTCCGCGAAATCCACCAGCCCGCCGCGTTCGCAGGCTTCCTCATAGGCGGCGTAAGCGCGCAGCAACTGCCGCTGGTAAGGATCGTCGCCCGCGGGGATGTGCTTGGCGCGCAAGCCTTCGTCCTTGCGGGAGTTGATGAACCCCTGCAGCTGCCGCGCCGGGTAGCGGGCTTCGTCCAGATCCAGGTTCTTGAGCACGCGGCGGATGAGACGGTACTGATCCTCCGCATCCAGAATCTGGAAAGCCTGCGGCAGCTTCGCCTCGCGCCAGTGCTGGCGCAGCAGACGATGGGCAAGGCCGTGGAAGGTGCCGACCCACATGGCGCGTGCCGGTCCGCCGATGAGCTGTTCGATGCGCCCGCGCATCTCGCCCGCGGCCTTGTTGGTGAAGGTCACCGCCAGGATGCCGTAGGGGGAGGCCCGCCCCACCTGGATGAGCCAGGCGATGCGGTGTACCAGCACCCGCGTCTTGCCGCTGCCGGCCCCCGCCAGCACCAGTACCGGCCGGGTCTCGGCTGTCACCGCCGCGCGTTGCGCCGGATTGAGAGGTTCAAGAATCGCCGTCACATCCATGCAGGAATTCTAACAGAGACCGATTCACCTCCTGTTTGCACCGGCCGGACTCCGCAGCCGGGAACATTCCTCGAGGACGGTGTCTAAGCAACACCATTACCGCAAGCCGCCCAGGTGCGTCTTGATTATGGTCATGGGAAAACGATTTTCGAATTCAGCAGGCTGGAACAAGACATGGTGCGCCGAACCCAGGAACAGTCCCTACAGCATGCGCCTGTTCATGACTACGCCGGCGGCAACACCGCCATACGGTTGGAATTGTGCGTACACATTTTTACGGTTTCCGCCGGCCTGGTCGGGGTCTGTCTGACGGTCATCGGGCTGTTCCGGGTCATACACCGTTTAAGCCAGGATGGGCATATCGCCGATAACCTGATCGCCATCGACGCACTTGGTTTTCTGGCCGCCTGTTTATTCGCCTATCTGGCCCTGAGAGCGCATAATCCGGCCCGCCGACGCCGCTTGCAGCAGTTCGCCGACGTGGCTTTCCTGCTGGCGCTTGGCTTCATGGTGGCGATATGCGGATTGATTGCCTATGAACTTATCTGAAATGCCGTTAGCCCGCTGATGCAGCTCCGCGCGGCCATGGCCGGTGGCCTGGTTGCCGGATAATAAAAAACCGGCACAATTGTGCCATTTCAAAGCAGGCAGCGCCGCCGCAACGAACGTGGTCAGTGGTAAATACACATGTTGACATTGGCTGTCTGGATCATCCTGCTGATAATCTGCTGGCCGCTGGCGCTGCTGGCCCTGGTTCTTTATCCATTCATCTGGTTGTTATCGCTGCCCTTCAGGCTGGTGGGCATCACTATGGACGCGGTGTTCGACCTGCTGAGCGCCATCCTGCATCTGCCGGCCCGGGTGTTGCGCGGACCGCGCCGGAGTTAGCCCAATCATGGCCGGCCACGACGGCGTGCGGCGGTAAGGTCTTGGAATACCTGGAGTTGGAGAAAACACCCCGGGCAGCGCGTGCTGATGGGTCCGCCCCAGTTCCACGCCTGTGCCTGACGGGAATTTAATGGAATGCGCCGCAACGGGTGATGACGGCCGGCCAGCGCGCAATGATAATTTATCCACAGGCACACTCAGGAGCGTGTCATGAGCGGGGAAGCGGCGGCAGTGAAAATTGATGTGACTACACGCGTCCTGCATCTGGGCCTTGCCACTTTCGGAATCGCCGCCTGGTTACTCGGCCTTACGGTCGCCGGTGATTATGATGAAGCACGGCATACCGGCTACCTGGTGCACATGGTGATCGGCCTCACTTTCACCACCTTCCTGGCGTTGCGGCTGCTCTACGGCATCTTCGGTCCGGTGTATGCGCGTTTCAGCAGTTGGGTTCCGTGGACTAAAGCGCGTTGGCTGCTGGTGATGGATGACATCAAGATGTTACTGCGCTTGCGCATACCCGATCGCGCAAGCCATGAAGGCTTCGCCGGCCTGGTGCAGACCCTGGGTCTGCTGGCATTCGTCTGGATCGGCTGCAGCGGTACGTCGCTCAGTATTCTCATCACGCCCGGCGTGAAGCTCACAGGTTGGCAGCACAGCCTCCAGGAAGCCCATCAGATCGGCCAGGTATTGATACCGGCTTACCTGGCGTTGCACGTGGGCGCGGTGCTGCTGCATGCCCTCAGCGGCCGGCATGTGTGGAGGAAAATGATCTTCCTCGAGTAGCGCGGCGCGCGGCCGGCAGGCGCTGGCCTATACTATCCGCATGCGCAGCTTCAGCGACGGTGATGGGTGCACCTGGCAGGCGGATGTAATTGAAGCCTCCTACGGCAGCATGATCATGTTGTTCTCGCGTCTCGGCAGTTTCGAGCTGTATCAGAGCGCTTTGGCGGCGGACAACCGCCTGCTGGCGGAAAGCGAGATCGCTGCGCTTAGCGAGATGGAATTACGTACCCGGCTCAAGGAAGCGGAACCATGGACATGAACATAGTCCGCCATGTTCGCAGCCTGCGCACACTGCTGCCAATGTTGCTGGCCGTTGTGCCCGCGGCCGGCATGGGTGCTGACCCGACGCCGGTTTTCCGCCTGACTTCCCCGGCCTACGTGAACGGCGGCGCCATGTCGACACGCTTCACCTGTGCGGGCAGCAACATTTCGCCGCCATTGGCCTGGTCCGGCGTCCCCGCCGGCACAAAAAGCTTCGTGCTGATCATCGATGATCCGGATGCGCCGGATCCGGCGGCGCCCCAGACCACCTGGGTGCACTGGGTACTGTATGACATTCCCGCCAGCGTGGATTCGCTGCCGCCAGGCGCGGCGACGCATCTGCCGACGGGCGCGCGTACCGGCAGCAACGATTGGCAGCGCGCGGTCTACGGCGGGCCCTGCCCACCCATCGGCCGCCACCGCTACGTGCACAAACTCTATGCGCTCGATGTGGTGCTGCCGGATCTGCATGCGCCCACCAAGGCAGTACTGGAAGCCGTCATGCACGGCCACATCCTCGCTGAAGCGGAACTCGTTGGCACCTATCAGAAACGCGCCGACCAGGGAGGTTGAATTGGATCCCGCCGCCATGCGCCGTCCCGAGCCCGCAAATTATCTGCTGGGCATCGCCGCCATCCACCGCGAGCTGGGTATCCCCGCCGCATATGCAGCTGACCGCGGCCTGCCCGTGTGTGAAGAAGCAGCGGAGCTGGTCGACATCGGTCCGGACATCAACAACCGCGAACGCCAGCTGGCACCGCGGGCCGCGCACCACTGGCAACGCCTGTATGCACAGGCACGGCAGCACGGTATCAGCTTGCTGGTGGTGTCCGCTTTCCGCAGCGTGGCCTACCAACGGGATCTGATCATCCGCAAGCTGGCAACCGGTCAACCCCTGGATGACATCCTCAAAGTCATCGCCGCACCCGGCTATAGCGAACACCATACCGGCCGCGCGCTGGATCTCACCTCGCCGGATTGCCCGCCGCTGGAACAGCAATTCGAGACCACTGCCGCCTTCGCCTGGTTGCAAGCGCATGCCGGCGGTTTCGGATTCCACCTGTCCTATCCACGCGGCAATCCCCACGGCATCAGCTACGAGCCGTGGCACTGGGCGTTCATGGACAGCTGACCACGCAGCTGGGTTTTTACCCATGCACTGGGGAACAATCATGCTGGCACCGATCACATCCTTGTATGCTGCATTGCTCGGCCTGCTCATCTTCCTGTTGGCCTTCCGCATCACCCGCATCCGCCGGCGCGAACAGATCGGCAGCGGCAGTGGCGGCAACGCAGCCTTGCGGTGCGCCATCCGCGCCCATGGCAACGCCGTGGAATACATCCCCATCGCCTTGCTGCTGTTGCTGTGCCTGGAGCTGAATGCGGGTGCTCACTGGCTGCTGTACACGGCCGGCAGCGTGCTGGTTGCCGCCCGCCTGCTGCATGCCTGGGGTCTGTCCCATTCCACCGGAATCTCTTTCGGACGCTTCACCGGTACGGCACTCACCTGGCTGGTAATCACGGTGCTGGCGGCCCTCAATATCGCGCGTTTGCTGCCGGACGTCTGATCACTTATGGGATGCGCGGCGGCAACAGATAAAGCCATGGGTACGGACGCCCCGGTAATCCGTGCATGAAGAAAATCATCATGTTTCTGGCAGTTACCATTTTGAGCAGTGCCGGCTGGTGGCTGGGTGCATATGCCGGCACCGCCTACGCCTGGCTGTTGTCCAGCATCGGCACGTTCGCGGGCGTATATGCAGGCTGGCGCATCGGCCGGGCACTGTTCGACTGAGGGATCGCAAGGGTGTGGTTATGGCACAGACGCGTTTTCAGCGTCGGGTAGCAGCACTGCTGGACAGTGCCGACATCCATATCGATGGCACCCGTCCCTGGGATATCCAGGTACATGATGCGGATTTCTACCGGCGGGTGCTGACTGGCGGTTCCCTCGGCCTCGGCGAGTCCTATATGCAAGGCTGCTGGGACGCGCAGGACCTGGATGGCTTCATCTACCGGTTGCTGCGGGCGGACCTGGAGAAACGGGCCATGACCCTGGGGTTGGCGTTAAGCGCACTCAAGGCACGTCTCTTCAATCTGCAGAAAAGTTCGCGCGCGTTCCAGATCGGCCGGCATCACTACGACATGGGCAACGATTTGTATACCTGCATGCTCGGCAAGCAGCTGGTGTACAGCTGCGGCTACTGGCGGGACGCCGCCGACCTGGATACCGCCCAGGAAGCCAAGCTGGAGCTGGTGTTCCGCAAGCTCGGTCTCAAGCCCGGCATGCGGGTGCTGGACATCGGCTGCGGCTGGGGCGTGGCGCTCAGGCTGGCCGCCGAGCGTTACGGCATCCACGGCGTGGGCATCACCGTCTCCACGCAACAGGCGGATTACGCACGCGCGCTGTGCAGGGACCTGCCCATCGAGATCCAGATGCAAGATTACCGCCAACTGGACCAGAAGTTCGACCGCATATTCTCCATCGGCATGTTCGAGCATGTGGGCGTCAAAAACTACCGCACCTACATGCGCGTGGTACGGCGCTGCCTCAAGGAAGATGGCCTGTTCCTGCTGCACAGCATCGGCAGCAACGAGTCGGTACATGATACGGACCCGTGGATCACCCGTTACATCTTCCCCAACAGCATGCTGCCTTCAATCAAACAGATCGCCACGGCTACCGAGGAAGTGTTCGTCATGGAGGACTGGCACAACTTCAGCGTCCACTACGACAGCACCTTGCTGGCCTGGCGGCGCAACTTCGAAAATAACTGGGACAGACTCAAGCACCAGTACAGTCAGGTGTTTTACCGCATGTGGCGTTACTATCTCAGCGCCAGCGCGGCTTCCTTCCGTGCCCGCAAGAACCAGCTCTGGCAGATCGTGTTCTCGCCTCGCGGCGTGGCTGGCGGCTACCAGGCGCCGCGCTGAGTCCGGCATGTTCTCGCTGGACCCGCAGCTCGCCAAGGATACCGTGCTGCTCGGCCGCTTGCGGCTGTGCCAGCTGCTGCTCATGAACGACAGCAACTATCCCTGGTTCATCCTGGTGCCGGAACGGGAGAACCTCCGCGAACTGCATGAGCTCAGCGACACCGACAGTCTGCAGTTCCTGGAAGAATCCACGCTGCTGGCGCGGGCCCTGAACAAGGGACTGCAACCCTACAAGCTCAACATCGCCGTCCTAGGCAACGTGGTGCCGCAGTTGCATGTGCATCACATCGTGCGTTACCAGTACGATCCTGCCTGGCCGGCGCCAGTGTGGGGCAAACTGCCGGCCAAACCCTACTACAGCGCCGAGATCAGCAAGCTGAAAGACCTGCTGACGAAACTCCTGGGCAGATCCTTCACGCCCGCCTGAACGGTGTGTGTGATAATGACGCGTTAGCGCATTGTCAGCCACGCCAATGACGGACCGTGACGATATTCCTTTCGTGTTCGCCGGCGACCCCTGCGCCCGGCTGAGTTCGCGCCGCAGCGATACCGCCTGGCTGCAACATGCGCTGACTTCACCCGCGACACGCTTCGTGCCGGTGTGCGGCGAAGACAATGTGCTGCTGGCGCATGACTTTGCACCGTTGTTGCTGGACAGCGGCACCGCCCGCCAGTTGCTCCCACAGGCTCATTGCAGCGTGCTGCTCGGCACTTGCGGCGAGCACCCTTGTTTCGCCCTGGGTCTGCCGCCCGCAACCGTCTTGCCTGCGGCGGATACCGTGCTCACCAGTCTGCGACCACAGTTCACCTTGCTCGATCACGGCACCCTGGCGCTGCTCGGCTACGCCCGCGTCATGGTGCACTGGCATCTGCACAACCGCTTCTGCGGAAAATGCGGTGCAGTGACTGCAAGCCGCAGCGCCGGTCATGAGTTGCATTGCACCCGCTGCGGCAACATCCTCTATCCGCGCGTCAATCCCGCCATCATCGTGCTGGTCACGCATGCAGACCGTTGCCTGCTGGGGCGCCAATCGGACTGGCCGGAGAAACGCTATTCCACCATCGCCGGCTTCGTCGAAGCGGGCGAAAGTCCGGAAGCCACGGTGCGGCGCGAGGTGCAGGAAGAGACCAACATCCGTGTCGCCTCCATGCATTACACCGCGTCGCAACCCTGGCCGTACCCGGCCTCGCTGATGCTCGGCTTCCGGGCGCAGGCGGAGAACACCGATATCCGCTGTAACGATGCTGAACTCACCGACGCCCGCTGGTTCTCGCGCGCGGACATCGTCATGGGAATCGGGAATGGCAGCCTGCTGCTGCCGACGCAGCGCTCCATCTCATACAGGTTGGTACAAACCTGGTTTGAGGAGACCGGAGAATATTCACTTGATCGTTACCAGCAAGCCGGGGGGTCAAAAAATCACTGATGAATAAAAACACAGCTGGAGATCATGGCATCGATCGCTACGCGCTTTCGGCTCTCGGCGTACTGACGCTGGTGTGGGGTTACAACTGGGTGGTGATGAAAGTGGCGCTGCACTACGCCGCACCGCTCACCTTCGCCTGGTCGCGCACTCTTGGTGGCGGCCTGTGCCTGCTGGCCGTGCTGTTCCTGTTCGGCCGGCGGTTCCGGCCGCGGCATTTCTGGCGCGTGTTGCTGCTGGGACTGCTGCAGACCACGCTGTTCATCGGTTTCACCACTTGGTCGCTGGTGCACGGCGGCGCCGGCAAGAGCGCGGTGCTGGTGTACACCATGCCCCTGTGGGTGATCCTGCTGGCGCCACTCACACTCAAGGAACGCATCCACGGTGCGCAATGGTCTGCGCTGGTGCTGGCCCTTGTCGGCCTGTTACTCATCCTGTCCCCGTGGCACGCGGCACCGGATACGGTCAGCAGCCTGCTGGCGTTGACGGCGGGACTGTGCTGGGCATTGTCGGTGCTGGTGGCCAAGAAAATCCCGGTAAGCGATTCCTGGGACCTCCTGTCACTCACCGGTTGGCAGATGGTGCTCGGCGCCGTGCCGCTGCTGGCGGTGGCCTGGCTGTTTCCGGGCCATGCGGTGGTGTGGACGCCCGCCTACATAGGCGCGCTCGCCTATAACATCCTGCCGGCCAACGCACTCGCCTGGCTGCTGTGGCTGTTCGTGGTGGGCCGGCTGCCGGTGGCGGTGAGCGGTCTCGCATCACTCGCCACGCCGGTGGTAGGCGTGCTGGCGGCAGCGCTGCAACTGGGCGAACGGCCGCCGCCGCACGAAATCGCCGGGATGCTGCTGGTGCTGCTGGCATTGGCCATGCTGACCCTGCCATGGCGTTCCCGCCGTGCAAACAACCGGAGCACCAAAGTCCACGGGCTATAATCCCGGCATGTGCCTGCTGGTGTTCGCCTGGCAATCGCATCCTGACTACCCGCTGATCTTCGCCGGTAACCGCGACGAGTTGCACGCGCGCCCGGCGAGTGCCCTGGGTTTCTGGGAGGATGCGCCGCAACTGCTGGCCGGCCGCGATCTGGAAGCCGGCGGCACCTGGCTGGGCGTGACCAGCGGCGGGCGCTTCGCCGTGGTCACCAACTACCGCGAGGGGCCCAACCCAAAACAGGCATCACGTTCGCGCGGCGAACTCACCGCACGCTTCCTGCGCAATGAGGCACCGGCCGAGAACTATATAAGAGAAGTCGCGCAGCGCGCGCAGCAATACGGCGCCTTCAGCCTAGTCATCGGCAGCCGGGAAGCGCTCTGGTATTTCTCCAACCGCGAGGATGCTCCACCACGGGAAATCCCTGCCGGCATCCATGGACTGAGCAACCATCTGTTGGACACCCCCTGGCCGAAAGTGAAACGCAGTGTCACGCGGCTGAAACAGCTCCTGGAACACGATGCACTCGGCAGCGCCGCCTTGTTCCAGTTACTTGCGGACCGCACACCTGCAGCGGACGCGGAACTGCCGGATACCGGCATCGGTGTGGAGCGCGAGCGTCAGGTATCGCCGCCTTTCGTGGTGAATGCGGTTTATGGCACGCGCTGCTCCAGTGTGATCCACATGCACAAGCACGGCGCCCTGCGCTTCACGGAACGCCGCTTCGATGCCGCCGGGCAACCGCTGGAGATGCGCGGCTTCCACGTCGTCGGAGCGCCGCCATGACAGCCACGCCCCGTGCGGCCGCCTGCGGCAGCTGGCGCTCGCCCATCAGCGCGGCGCGGGTGGCCGCCGCCAGCGTGCGCCGTATGCAACCCACGGCGGCGGGCGGATACGTGTACTGGGTGGAAAGCCGGCCCGCGGAAAACGGACGCTGCGTGCTGGTACGCGGCCGTCCCGGCAAACACAACCTCGACCTGACACCGGCGCCGTACAGCGTGAGAAGCCGGGTGCATGAATACGGGGGAGGCGCCTATGCGGTCACCGACAGCTCCATCTACTTCGTCAACGATATGGATCAGCAGCTCCACATGCAGAGCGCGGGCGGCGGCCCGGTGCGCAAACTCACCGGGGCGGTCGCCTGCCGTTTCGCCGACCTGGTTCCCGATGGTCAGCGGCGGCGGCTGGTGTGCGTGCGTGAAGATCACGGTTCCGCCGGCGCGCCGGTAAATACCCTGGCGGCGGTGGATACCGACAGCGGCAGCGTCACCGGTCTGGCCTGCGGCCGCGCATTCTACAGCTCGCCGGCGCTGAGCCCGGACGGCACCCGGCTCGCCTGGCTCAGCTGGGATCCGCCACAGATGCCCTGGGACGGCTGCGAGCTGTGGCTCGCGGAACTCGATGCGGCGGGCATCCCCACAAACATGCAGCGCATCGCCGGCGGGGCGGAGGAGTCACTGTTCCAGCCGCGCTTCTCGCCCGCCGGGATCCTGCATTTCGTCTCCGACCGCAGCGGTTATTGGAACCTGTACAAATATGCGCGCGGCGGCATCACCGCCGTCACCCGGGATCCCGCAGATTACGGCTTCGCCCAATGGAACCTGGGCATGTCCAGCTACGGCTTCGACGCCGCGGGCGGCATCCTAGCGGCGCGCACCCAGGCGGGCCGCTCGGTACTGGTGCGCATCACCGCGGCAGGCACCGTCACGCCGCTGACAACCCCCTACACGCAGATCGAACACCTGAGCATGCAGGACGAGCACTACGCGTTGCTGGCCGGCGCGCCGGCCATGCCACCGGCGATCATCGCCGGCCGCGGCGGACGCTTGCAGGTGCTCGCCGGCGACAATGCCAGCGACATTCCCGCGACTTTCATGCATGCACCCGAAGCCATGCGTTTCCCCGGCGGCGATGGCGAGCACGCCTATGCCTGGTATTACCCGCCGCAGCATCCGCACTGCACGCCGCTGGCGGGTGAAAAGCCGCCGCTCATGGTGAAATGCCACGGCGGTCCCACCGCCATGAGCGGTGACGCTCTGGATCTGCGTATCCGCTTCTGGACCAGCCGCGGCTTCGCGGTGATGGATGTGAATTACCGCGGCAGCAGCGCTTTCGGCCGCGCCTACCGCCAGAGCCTGCGTGGTCAGTGGGGCGTCAAGGACGCGGAAGACTGTATACGGGCGGCACGCTGGCTGGTGGCACAGGGACTTGCAGATGAAAACCGGCTCATCATCAGCGGCAGCAGCGCCGGCGGCTTCACCGCGCTGTGCGCGCTCGCCTTCCACGACTGTTTCCGCGCGGGTGCTGTCTATTACGGTATCAGTGAACTCGCCACCGCCATGACCGATACCCACAAATTCGAGGCCCATTACGGCACCAGCCTGCTGGGTCCCTGGCCGGCGGCGCGCGCACTCTACCGCGCCCGCTCGCCGCTGTATGCCGCCGACCGCATCCGCTCTCCGGTGATCTTCTTCCAGGGCCTCAAGGACCGGGTGGTGCCGCCGGACCAGACTGTGCGCATGGTGGAGGCATTACGCCGCAACCGCGTGCCGGTGGCCTACCTCGGCTTCCCGGATGAGGGTCACGGTTTCCGCCGCGGCGACACCCTGCGCCACACTCTGGAAGCGGAGCTGGCGTTCTACGCGCGCCTCTTCGGCTTCACGCCGGCGGAGACACTGCCCGCCCTCACCATCCACAACCTGACGGGTAGCGAATGATGCAGCCGGCGCTGCGCTGCGGTTTACCGCTCATGGGCCTGCTGCTGGCGCTCGCCGCCATCACGGCGCGGGCCGCCGCTCCGCATGTGACGGTTCAGACCGAAGGCGTCAGCGGCGCGCTGCTCAAGAATGTGCTGGCCTACCTGAGCATCAACACCTACCGGGACGCGCCCGGCCTGAACGCAAGCCTGGTGGAGCGGCTCAATGCGCGCGCCCCGGATGAAATAAAGAAGGCGCTGGAACCATTCGGTTATTACCGGCCGGACATCAAGAGCGATCTGCAGTCCACCGCGGACGGCTGGCTGGCACACTACACCATCGTGCTGGGCAAACCCGTGCAGGTGCGAAACCTGGACGTGAGTTTGGCGGGTGCCGGCGAGCACGATGCCGCTTTCATGAAATACCTGGCGGTCCTGCCGCTGGCAGCGGGCATGCAGTTGAACCAGCCCATTTACGAAGAGGTCAAGCGGCGCCTGCAGGAGATCGCCGCGCACCGCGGTTATATCTACGCCAGATTCACCGACAACGTGCTGCGCGTGGACCCGGCGCAATACTGGGCGGACGTGGTGCTGCATTTCGACACCGGTCCGCGCTACTACTTCGGCGCGGTCAGCTTCCAGCAGGATTTCATGGATCCCCAGTTCCTGGCGCAGTACCTCAGCTTCAAACCCGGCGACCCCTACGATGCCGGCAAGCTGCTGGCGCTGGAATACGCCCTGAATGACTCCGATTATTTCAGTTCCGTGGACGTGGCGGTGCTGCGGGACCAGGCGGGCGACGACCGGCGCATCCCCATCCGCATCACGCTCACGCCCCGCAAGCGCAACAAGTACACCCTGGGGCTCGGCTACGGTACCGACACCGGCCCGCGCGCCACCCTCGGCTGGGAAAACCGGCGGCTGAACGGCGAAGGTCACCGCTTCTCGGTGCTCGGCCAGTACTCCCACGTGCTCACCAGCACCCAGCTCAACTACACCGTACCCACCCCCAACGGGCCGCAGCTGGTGTACGGCTTGAGCAACACCCGCCAGGTATACAACGGCAGCAGCGTGGCCTATACCAGCATCCTGGGCGTGAACCGTTACACCTCGCTCGACGCCTGGTCCTGGAACCAGTACCTGCAACTGGAGCACGACCGCAGCGACCTGCCCAGCGGCAACACCACCAGCACCCTGGTGTTGCCCGGCAGCACCTTCTTGCGCAGCGTGAGCGACGACCCCCTCTATCCCACCCACGGCTACCGCCTGTCACTCGATCTGCGCGCCGCCAACACTGCCTGGGGTTCCAGCACCAGCTTCGTACAGGCGCATCTGTTCGCCAAATTGATTCTGCCGCTCGGTGAGCAGACGCGCCTGCTGCTGCGCGGCGAGCTGGGCGCCACGGCGGTGAAAAGCTTCGCTGCACTGCCGCTGTCGCAGCGCTTCTTCACCGGCGGCGATCAGAGCGTACGCGGCTTTGCCTACGATTCCATCGGCCCCACCGACCAGAACGGCAACGTCATCGGCGGCAAGGACGTGACGGTGGGCAGCCTGGAGGTGGATCACATGTTCGGGCGCGTGTTCGGCGTAGCCGCATTCATGGACGCCGGCAACGCCGCCAACAGCTTCACCACCTCCCTGGAGAAGGGCGTGGGCCTGGGCCTGCGCTGGCGCACGCCGGTGGGCATGGTGCGTTTCGACGTTGCGCACCCGGTGAAGCGTCCCGACCTCGACCGGTACCGCATCCACATCAGCATCGGCCCCGACCTGTGATGCGCCGCCTCCTCATCACCGCCCTCGCCATGTTGGTGCTGCTGCTGGCCGGTGCAACGCTGTTCGCGCTGCACAGCGAAACCGCACTCACCTGGGTGGTGGCACAGGTCAGCGCCCACTACGCCGGACGCCTGACAGTGGGCGGCGTGAACGGCACGCTTGCCGGCCCGGTGATACTCAGGGACGTGAAAATCCGCGGTGGCGGTTTCCACGCCCGCATCACCACCCTCAGCCTCGACTGGCAGCCGCTGCTGCTGCTCGTACGGCGCGCGAGCATCTCGCATCTGCGCGCCGATGGCGTGCAGATTGAGCTCGCGCCCGCGGCACGGCACACGCCGTTCCGTTTCGTGCGCCCACGGCCACCGCATCTGCCTCTCAGCATTTCACTCAATGACCTGAGTGTAAGCCAGCTGACGGTGCGCGCGCCGCAATTCACCGGCCCGCTGCAGATCGCCCATCTCTCGCTGATGGCACGGCTCGACAACCGCAGTTGGACGCTGCGCGGTCTGCGCGCCGCAGGTGCCGGCCTGCGTTTGGCGGGTCGCGGCGATTGGGAGTTTCACCGCGGCGAGCGCGTGAACGCGTCGTTCGACTGGAACTTCACCCTGCCGCAGGGTACGGCACTCGCCGGCCACGCGGAGGCGGCGGGAGACGCGGGGCTTATCCGCCTTAAAGCCGGATTAAACGCGCCGTTCAGCCTGAGTGCGGAGGCCGACCTGCAGGACCCGTTCCGCGCACCGCGTTGGCGGGGCAGGCTGGCTTTCAGTCGCCTGGATCCGGTGCGCCTGCGCGCCAGCTGGCCGGCAGCCGAGGCGCGCGGCGAATTGCGTTTCAGCGGCGATCCCGCCGCCACCCTGCTGAGCGGCGCGGGCAGCATGCACCAGCCCGGGACCGGCGACTGGCGGGAGCGTTTCGAACTGCGGCTTGCCGGCGACACCCTCACCGTGCGCCGTCTCGACCTGGAGCGCGCCGCCGGCAGCATGCGTCTGGCCTTGGGCGGACAGCTGCATTTTACCGGCAACACGATCGAGCCCGACCTCAGCGGCACCTGGCAGAACCTTGCGCTGCCGCTCATGGGTGAAGCGGACGCTGGGCCCTGGCTCTCCTCACCCCGGGGCAGACTCAGGTTCACCGGCCAAGCGGGCCGGGTGCGACTCGTCATGGACGGCACGCTCAACGACGGCGGCAGTTTCGAAGCGCAAGCCACGGCCGCGCTCCAACCGCCCAATGCATGGCGCCTCACCGCCGCCGCCAGCGGATTCGAGCTGCATGTGCCGGCCATCCGCGGGGCTGCCGCGCTGCCCGCCATGGACTGGCGGCTCGCCGCCCACGGCGACACCACGCACACGCAGCTGGACCGTTTCAACGCCGCGTGGCTCGGCGGAAAACTTCAGGCGCACGGCCGTTTTCGCCACGGTAACAGCGGCAACTGGCGGCTTGCCGTGCGCGGCCAGCAGCTCGATCCCGAGCGCATCTGGCCGGAGCTGGCCGGCCGCCTCGGTTTTGATGCGGCGGTTTCGGGCACGCACGGCCCGCGACGCCGCTGGCAACTCGCGCTCACGCAGCTCACGGGCAGCCTGCGCGGCGCGCCGCTGGCAGCCTCCGGCACGCTGACACACGCAGGCACGGCCTGGAGCGTGGACAAACTCAAGCTGCGCGTCGGCGACAATCGCGCGGTGATCAGCGGTGACCTCGGTGGCACGCCGCGACTGCAATGGGATGTGGATGCGCCGGCGCTGGCAGTGCTGTGGCCGGACTTGCGGGGCAGTCTCAAGAGTACTGGCCGCGCGGCACTGGGCGGCGCGACGCCACGGATTGCCTTCACGCTCGCAGCCCGGCGATTTGCTTATCAGAAATATGCGCTGCAGGCGCTGGATCTCGGCGTGCACATGGACGGCACGGCCGCGAACGGCAAGGCCACATTCACTGTGCGCGATCTTACGCTCCCTCAAGTCACCGTGGATGAACTCACCGCCGCGGCGCGCGGCACGCTCGCTGCCCATACGCTGGACATGGCGCTCAGCTCCCCCCTGGGGAAACTGTCCGTGGCCGGTCACGGCGCTTACCTCCGCAACCACTGGCAGGGCGCGCTCACCAGCGTGCGTTTCGCACCCAGCGCTGCGGGCGAATGGCGCAATGAGGTTCCCTGGCCGATCAGCATCGCGTCCAGCCGCGCCGCGCTCGCCGTCTCCTGCCTCACCCAGGAGGCGGCGCGGGCCTGCCTGCAGGCCGACTGGCAGAAACAGTCCTGGAAAGCGCAGGCCACGCTCGCTGCGGTGCCGCTCGCTGATCTCGGCGCACTGCTGCCGTCGGGTCTTGAATTCGCGGGCAGCTTCGGCGGTACGCTGACAGCCAGCGGCGGCGCGGCGGGAGAAGTGGTGGATCTCAGCGCCGATCTCTCGCCCGGCGCCATCTACAACCTCATCAATCGCCGGCGCGTGGCGCTGCTCAGCTTCAGCAGCGGCGCGGCCCGGCTGCGGGCCGATACCGGCGGCGTGACCGGCACCCTGGGCTGGACGCTGAAAGACGGCGGTTACATGCACATCGAAACCCGCATGACGCGCGGCGGGAGCCCCGCCCTGAGCGGGCGGATCAGCGGCGAAATGCACGATTTCGACCTGATCCCGGCGCTCATACCGGAGGTCGGTGGCCTGAGCGGCCGTCTCTCGATAGACCTGACGCTCGCCGGCACGCCTGCCGATCCCAAGTTCAGCGGCAGCGCTTCACTGCACGACGGCGCGGTGAGCGTGCCGCGCGTCGGTCTGCACATCCGCGACCTGCTGCTCAACCTCAAGGGTGACGGTAGCGCTCTCACGCTCGACGGCCAGGCGCATTCCGGCAACGGCACGCTCGACTATCAGAGTCGGGCGGTGAAACAGGCGGGCGCGTGGCATGCCGAAGGCACGCTGCAGGGCGAGAATTTCCGCGTTGCGGATATTCCCGAAGCCCAGGTGGAGGTGTCACCGACGCTCAGCTTCAAACTCAGCGGGCGCGATCTGTATCTGGACGGCGAGGTGCGGGTGCCCGATGCGCGGCTGCGGCCGCGCGACCTGTCACAGGCCGCGCAGGTGTCTTCGGATCAGGTGATCGTCGGCGCCAACGGCGAACCGGCTGCGGAGCAGTGGCGCGTACACACACGCGTGCGTGCCGTCATGGGCGATGACGTGAGCATCGAGGGCTTCGGCCTCACCGGCCGCATCAGCGGCAGCGTGCTGGCAGTGGACGAACCCGGTCACTACACCAGCGGCAGCGGCGAACTGCAGATCGTGGACGGCCATTACACCGCCTACGGCCAGAAACTCGATATCGACCGCGGTCGCCTGATGTTCAACGGTGGCATCATCTCCAATCCGGCACTCGACATCCGCGCATTGCGTCCGCCGGCGCATCCCGAAACGCTGGTGCCGGGCGGCAACGAACAGAAAGTCGGCGTCACCGTGCGCGGCACGCTGCATGATCCCCAGGTCTTGCTATTCTCCGATCCGCCTTTGCCGCAGTCGCAACTGCTGTCCTACCTGCTCACCGGCCAGACCGGCGTGGATCAGAGCCAGTCACCGCTCATCGGCGCGCCACCCACCACCACCGGTTCCTCGCTGGCCCTGGCCGGCGGCCAGGTGCTGGCGGCGGAAGTCGGCCAACGCATCGGGCTCAGCGACGTGAGCGTGCAGAACGTGGCGCTCGCCAACGGCAGCAGCACCGCCGCCATGTTTCTCGGCAAATATCTCTCGCCGCGGCTCTACATCAGCTACGGCGTGGGTCTCTACCAACCCATCAACACCGTGCGCATCCGTTACCAGCTGAGCACCAAGTGGATACTGGAGGCGGAATCCGGCATCGCCAGCAGCGCGGATTTGATCTACAGCATCGAGCACTGATCGCCACCGGCTGCACTCAACCGTACACACAACACGGGCAGGTGGTACGCGGGTCTGGGTGCGCTCTGTACGCTCCCGGGGGATAACCGGGGGGACGCTGCTGCCGGAGTGTGCTATAAAAACCGGCCTGTCTATCCGCTCCATCCGCGTCTCGTCATTAGGAGTTCGTCATGATCCGTTTTGGCTGCACCGTGTTCCTGCTTTGCCTGACCGCGGCCGCCGCAGCCGCGCCGGCGCCGGATGCCGCCCAAGCGCTCGCCAGCATCAGCGCGGCGGAACTGGCCGCACCCATCAAGGTGCTGTCCGCGGACGCCTTCGGCGGGCGCGCACCGGCCACGCCCGGCGAAGTGAAGTCCATCGACTATCTCCGCAGTCAGTTCCAGGCCATGGGCCTCAAACCCGGCTGGCACGACAGTTACTTGCAGCCTGTACCGCTCACCCAGATCACCGCCGAACCCGCCGATCTCGCCGTCAGCGGCGGCGGCAAGACCATGGACCTCAGGTACCTGCGGGACCAGGTGATCCTCACCGAGCGCGAGCAGCCGCTGGTGACGCTCAAGAACAATCCCATGATCTTCGTGGGCTACGGCATCGACGCTCCCGGATATGACTGGAACGATTTCGCCGGTGTGGATGTGCGCGGCAAGACCATCGTGGTGCTGGTGAACGACCCGGGTTACGCCGACCCGAAACTCTTCAATGGCAAGGACATGACCTATTACGGCCGCTGGACCTACAAGTACGAGGAAGCCGCGCGCCAGGGCGCGGCGGCGGTGCTCATCGTGCATCAGGACGGCCCGGCGGGTTACGGCTGGGGCGTGGTGCAGAACAGCTGGAGCGGCGTCAAATTCACGCTTGCAGAACCGGATGGGAACATGCACCGCGCGGCCATCGAGGGCTGGATCAACCATGCCACGGCGCTGGCATTGTTCAGGCAGGCGGGCCTCGATTTCGCCGCGCTCGAACAGGCGGCGGACAAACCGGGTTTCAGAGCGGTGCCGATGAACCTCAATCTTTCCGTCACGCTGCACAGCGACATCGTCCACAAACTTTCACACAACGTGGTGGCGGTGCTGCCGGGCAGCAGCCATCCCGGTGAAGCCGTGGTATACAGCGCCCATTGGGATCATCTGGGCACCCATCCGGAGCTGCCGGGCGACCACATCTTCAACGGCGCGGTGGACGACGGCTCCGGAGACGCCGCGCTGCTGGCGCTGGCGAAGGCCTTCGCGCTGCTGCATCCGCGTCCGCGACGCTCCGTCATATTCCTCGCCACCACCTCGGAGGAACAGGGTCTGCTGGGCGCCGCCTGGTACGTGCGCCATCCGCTGGTGCCGCTCGCCAGGACCGTGGCTGACATCAACATGGACATCATGAATGTCTACGGCCGCACCCGCGACCTCACCGTGATCGGCTACGGCAAATCGCAGCTGGAAGACGACCTGGCCGCAGCCGCAAAAGCCGAGGGTATGGGCATCACCCCCGACCCGCATCCGGAAACCGGCCTGTATTACCGCGCCGATCATTTCGAATTCGCCAAGCGCGGCGTGCCGGCGATCCTCAGCTTCAGCGGCTACGACTATGTGGATCGTCCCGCCGGCTGGGGTCAGGCCGCCTGGGCTGAATATTTCGCCCACCACTACCACAAGCCCGCCGATGAGTTCGATCCCCACTGGGATCTCTCCGGGCTGGCGCAACAGGTGCGTGCATTATTCCGCTTGGGATTGGGACTTGCGGACAGTGATGCCTGGCCGGACTGGTACCCAGGCGTGCCGTTCAAGACCTTACGGGATGCAGGCGCGGCACAACGAGCACAGTAAAGGCCGGCCGGCAATGGCGGTCTTTGATGCCCGGCCCGTGGGTGAGATCCCTTGGTGACTTGCTTCTGATGAACAATGACAGTCACCTGCCATGCGGGTGCAAGCCTGTCGTCGTTTACAACTTACGGTCATAGACCCAATAAAATCCGTTTCATTCCCCGGGCTGGTTATTGCGGCACCACGCCCATCAGCCATGCGCGGATATGCAGGATCTCCTGCGGATGCACCGCATGCGGCATGGGATAGGTATGCCAGGTGATGGCGCAGCCGCGGGCCGTGAGTTCGCTGCGTGTGTGCTCGGCGAGCTGCAGCGGCACCACCGGGTCCTGGGTGCCGTGAGCGTAGAAGATGGGTACACCGCCATTGGCCTGGCTGATAGTGAGTTCGAAGCCATCCACCAGCGGCAGGTAGGTGGACAAGGCCATGATGCCGGCGAGTCGCTCGCGATATTGCAGCCCGGTGTAGAGCGCCACCGCCCCACCCTGGGAAAACCCGGCGAGCACGATGCGTGAGGCGGGGATACCGCGGCTGTTTTCGCGGGCGATGAGCGCTTCCAGCGCCGCGCGCGAGACCAGCATGCCGTGTTTGTCGCGCGGCTGGTGAAGGCCGATCTTCACGATGTCGAACCAGGCGCGCATCGGGTAGCCGTTATTGAGCGTCACCGGCCGCACCGGCGCGTGGGGGAACACGAAACGCACGGCCGCCGAAGCCGGAAGTTTCAGTTCCGGCACGATCGGCTCGAAGTCGTGGCCGTCGGCGCCGAGGCCGTGCAGCCAGATGACGCTGGCTTCGGGCGACGCGCCGGTTTCAACTTCCACGCAATCCAGTAAATCCGCCATTACTTGCTCCCATAAAATGGGCATGCGATTGTAACCAAGTGACGGATTTTCTTCCTTATTCCTTATCCCCTTGAGGGGAAGGAAAGATGCGGGGTGATACGTGGATTTCTCCAATCAAATTATCCTGGTCACCGGCGCCGCCCGCGGCATCGGTCGCGCCATCGCCGCCGCCTTCGCGCACCACGGCGGCACCGTGGCGGTGCACTACCGCTCAAGCGGTGCCGAGGCGCAAGCACTGGCGCGCTCGCTGTCGGGTCAGGGACACGCCGCATTCCGGGCAGACGTGAGCGATCCCGCCGCCGGTGAAAAGCTGGTCAACGAGGTGGTAGGGCGGTACGGCCGGCTGGATGTGCTGGTGAACAACGCCGCCATCTACGAAGTGAAACCGTTGCAAGACCTGAGCTACGCCGATTGGCAGGCCACCTGGAAGCGCACATTGGACGCGAATCTTGTCGGCCCCGCCAATCTGTGCTTTCTGGCGGCGAAAATCATGATGAAACAGAACAGCGGAAAGATCATCAACATCTCTTCCCGCGGCGCGTTCCGCGGCGAGCCGGACGCCCCGGCCTACGGCGCCGCCAAGGCGGGGCTCAACCAGCTTTCCCAGTCGCTCGCCTGGGCGCTCGCGCAATACAATATCTTCGTGGGCGTGGTGGCGCCCGGTTTCGTGCGCACCGACATGGCGGCGGAACTGCTGGACGGCCCGCAAGGCGACGCCATCCGCAAGCAAAGCCCGCTCAACCGCGTGGCCACGCCGGAGGAAATCGCCGAAGCCGTTATCCGGCTCGCCGCCGACGGCATGCTGTACGCCACCGGCTGCATCCTCGACGTGAACGGCGCGTCGTATCTGCGCAGTTGAACAAGGAACTTTGATTATGGAATGGATCACGGACCCGGGCGTATGGGCGGCGCTGGTGACGCTCACGGCGCTGGAAATTGTCCTGGGTATCGACAACATCATCTTCATATCCATCGTCACCGGACGCCTGCCGCAGGCGCGCCAGGCCGCCGCCCGTCAACTGGGCCTGACGCTGGCGGTGGTCACGCGGCTGGCGCTGCTCGCCACGATCTTCTGGCTGTCGCGGCTCAGCGCGCCGCTGTTCAGCCTGTTCGAGCGGCCCTTTTCGCTGCGCGATCTGGTGCTGATCGGCGGCGGCCTGTTCCTGCTCGCCAAGAGCACGCTGGAAATCCATAGCGACATCGAGGACAGTGCCGCACCGCGCACCGCCGGCGCGCGCCTGTCGCTCGCCTCGGCGGTGGTGCAGATCGCGCTGCTCGACATCGTGTTCTCGTTCGATTCCGTGATCACCGCCATCGGCATGTCGGACCGGCTGTTCGTCATGGCCGCGGCTATCATCATCGCCGTGGGCTGCATGCTGCTCTACGCCGGTGCGGTGAGCCGCTTCGTGCAGCGCCATCCCACCCTCAAGATGCTGGCGCTCGCGTTCCTGATCCTCATCGGCGTGGCGCTGATCGCCGACGGCATCGGTCTGCACATCCCCAAGGGCTACATCTACTTCGCCATGGCTTTCGCCTTCGGGGTGGAAATGCTCAACCTGCGGTTGCGCCGGCGGCGCGCGTCATGAGTGCGCTGCCCGTTATACTCTCCTGGAGCGGCGGCAAGGACAGCGCGCTGGCGCTGCACGCCCTGCGGCAGGATCCGCGCTACGCAGTGAAAGGACTGCTCACCTCCGTCAACGAATACTACGGCCGCATCAGCATGCACGGGGTGCGCGAGGCGCTGCTGGATGCCCAGGCCGAGGCCATCGGTCTGCCGCTGCACAAGCTGTGGCTGCCGCAGACTCCATCCAACGACGAATATGAACAGAAAATGCGCGCGGCGCTGGAAGGCTTCAAGGCCCGGGGCATCCGGCATGTGGCTTTCGGCGACCTGTTCCTGGAGGACATCCGCCAGTACCGCATCAAGCACATGCAACAGGCCGACATGGAATGCCTGTTCCCGCTGTGGCACCGGCCCACGGACAAGCTGGCGCGGGAATTCATCGCGCAGGGATTCAAAGCGGTATTGTGCTGCGTGGACGCTGAGGCACTGGACGGCGGCTTCGCGGGGCGGGAATATGATGAACAGCTCCTGCGGCAACTGCCGCCCGGGACCGACCCGTGTGGTGAAAACGGCGAATTCCATACGTTCGTGTATGCCGGCCCCGTGTTGCGCACGCCCGTCGCCTTCCGCCGCGGCGAACGGGTGCGCCGCGACGGCCGGTTCCACTTCTGTGACTTGATCCCGACGGAGACACCCCATGAGCATCTGGTTTCAGCCGTTCGGCATTGACGACCTGAACCGCTATCAGGAAAAGACGCTGGTCACCCACCTGGGCATCCGCTATACGGAGATCGGCGATGATTATCTGAAGGCCGTCATGCCCGTGGACGAACGCACCAAACAGCCCGCCGGCATCCTGCACGGCGGCGCCTCGGTGGCGCTGGCCGAAACGCTGGGCAGCACCGGCGCCAACCTGGTGGTGGATCGCGCCAAAAAACTGTGCGTCGGTCTTGACATCAATGCCAATCACGTACGCGCCATGCGCTCGGGGACCGTCACCGGTACCGCCCGGCCGCTGCACATCGGCGGCAGCACCCAGGTATGGGAAATCAGGATCACCGATGATCAGGACCGCCTGGTGTGCGTGTCGCGCATCACCCTGGCGGTGCTGGAACGCGCCGGCTTCCAAGCTTGAAGAAATATTGTCGTTTTCCAGACGACCGCTTTCAGTAACCAGGCGTGAGTGCAGCGGCGCTCAGGGTACGGGCGCAAAACGCTGCAGCACCCGCCGCTGGGCGGGTCATCCGGGAAATCCCTACCAATGGGCCATGGCTTGGCGTGCGCTGTCGTTCTGCGGCCGCGCCACCAGCCCCGTGGTGCTGAGGCTCACCTGGTATTCGGCGCCGTCCGCCATGGGCAGATACACACCGCTGCCGTAGCCGGCGTCCACCCACGGCAGCCAGTTCTGAAAGCGGTGCGCCAAGGCCCAGCTATCCAGCCAGCCCCCCGCCGACAGCGCCACGGCGGTATGCGCAGCCTGCTGTTCCTGAGCCACGTTGCGGTAACGGCCGCTGAGACGCTCGAGGCGGTAAAGCGTGCTCAATCCCAGCAGCGTGGCGAAGCCGCGCCACTTGATGACGCGGGCATCGAGTTGCCATTCATCACCGCGCAGTTCCGTTTGCGTCACGGCGCCGGCCGCATCCTTGAGCTTTGCCTGGAAATACTGCGGCCCCAGGGCGGTGAAACCGATACTGGCCACCGCTTGTTCGTGGGTGAATGCGATATAGCTGCGCAGATTCACTGCCACCGCGACGGCCAATGCCGCGGTCAACAGCAGTACCAGTCCTGCCAGCATGCGGCTGCTGCCGCTGAACAGCCGGCCACGGGAGAAACGCCTGAGCCCGCCCCACGACAGTCCCAGGCCGATAATCACCAGGATCACCAGCAGCACAGCGGCGATATAAAGCGCCAGGTCCAGATCGCGCATGCACCGTACCTCCGGCGTGGCCGGGGGTCACTCTAACATGCCCGCATAGGCGTCCCGGCGGGCAGCGTTTATACTGGATGAATGCACTCTCGCCTCACCGCTCTGGGTTACTCCGCCGCGCTCGCACTGCTGCTGGCCGGCTGTGGCCAGAAGGGACCGCTGTATCTGCCGCTGACGCCTCCCCGGACCATCCCGTCGCCACCGGCAACCAAGCCTCCGGCGGCGACCACCACGCCAGCGGCTCCGCGGGTCAATCCGCCGCCGCCGCAGTCATCGCATCCCGCCGGGGCGCAACCCTGAGCAAGGCACGGTCCGGACGCGCCGCCGCGTCCACTTCCCCCTTCGCGCACCGTGCCGGCGCGCTGCACGCGGAAGACGTGAGCCTCGTGGCGCTGGCGCAACGCTACGGCACGCCTCTTTATATATATTCACGCCAAGCCATCACTGAAGCCTTCGCGGACTTCACGCGCGCACTGCGGGGCACGCCGCATCTGCTGTGCTACGCGGTCAAGGCCAACGGCACGCTTGCCATCCTGCAGCTGCTGGCGCGGCTCGGCGCCGGCTTCGACATCGTCTCGGTCGGCGAGCTGGAACGGGTGCTGCGGGCCGGCGGCGACGCGCAACGCATCGTGTTCTCCGGCGTCGGCAAACGCGACGACGAGCTGGCGCGGGCGCTGGCCGCAGGCATCCGCTGCTTCAACGTGGAATCGGAAGCGGAGCTGCAGCGCCTGTCGGCGCTGGCCGTGGCGGCGGATACACCCGCCGCAGTCGCCATCCGCATCAACCCCCGCGTGCCGGTGCGCACGCACCCGCACATCACCACCGGCCACGCCGGCGCCAAATTCGGCGTGGAACTGACACAGGCGGAGGCGCTGTGCCGGCGCGCCGCCACCCTGCCCGGCATCCGCCTCACGGGCGTCGCCTGTCATATCGGCTCGCAGCTCACCGAACTGGAGGCCTTCACCGCCGCCGCCGAAATGCTGGTGCAGCTGGCGGACCGGCTGGCGCGGCACGCTGTCCCGCTCGAGCATGTGGATTTCGGCGGTGGTTTCGGCATCCGTTACGGCAGCGAGTCACCGCCGGCGATCGCCGACTTCATAGGCCGGGCACGCGCGGCGCTGGGCGGCCGCCGGCTGGAGATGCTGCTGGAGCCGGGCCGCGCCATCGTCGGTGCGGCCGGCATCCTGCTCACCCGCGTCGAATACGTGAAACGCAGCGGCCACCGCCGCGTGCTCATCGTGGATGCCGGCATGACGGAACTCATCCGTCCGCCGCTATATGATGCCTGGCATGAGGTGCGTGAAGTGACGCCACACAGCGGCGTGCCGGCTGAAAACTGCGACGTCGCGGGACCGGTATGTGAATCGGCTGATTTTCTGGCCCGCGATCGCCGGCTGGCGGCCCAGCCGCGGGACCTGCTGGCGGTGATGACCACCGGCGCCTACGGCGCCGTCATGAGTTCCAACTACAATGCCCGGCCGCGGGCCGCTGAGGTGTTGGTGGACGGCACACGCGCCACCCTCATCCGCCGCCGCGAGACCATCGCCGAACTGATGGCACACGAAGCACTGCTGCCGGAATGACCATGCCCGAAAAACCGCTCATCCTTGTGGACGGCTCCTCCTATCTGTACCGCGCGTTTTACGCGCTGCCACCGCTCAGCAATTCCCGCGGCGAGCCCACGGGCGCGGTACGCGGCGTGGCTGCCATGCTCAAGAAGTTGCTGGCGGATTATGCGCCCGAGCGCATAGCGGTGGTGTTCGACGCCAGCGGCAGGACTTTCCGCGATGAACTTTTCCAGGAGTACAAGGCCAACCGTCCGCCCATGCCGGACGACATGAGCCTGCAGATCGAACCGTTGCATGCGCTGGTGAAGGCACTCGGATTTCCGGTGTTGCGGATTTCAGGCGTGGAAGCCGACGACGTGATCGGTACGCTGGCCAAGCAGGCGGCGGATGCCGGACAAGCGGTGCTGATCTCCACCGGCGACAAAGACATGGGCCAGCTGGTCAATGAGCATGTGACGCTGGTGAACACCATGACCGGTACGCTGCTGGACCGCGACGGTGTGAAACAGAAGTTCGACGTCTGGCCGGAACAGATCATTGACTACCTGGCGCTGGTGGGCGACAGTTCCGACAACATCCCCGGTGTGTCCGGCATCGGTCCCAAAACCGCGGCGCCGCTGTTGGCCCACTTCGGCACGCTCGAAGCCCTGTACCAGCGGCTCGATGACATCCCCCGGCTTGCGATCCGCGGCGCCAAGCAACTGCCCGGGAAACTGCGGGCCCAGCACGAACAGGCCATGCTTTCGCGCCAGCTTGCGACCATCCGCTGCGATGTACCACTGCCGGTCAAGCCGCAGGACCTGACGATGCGAACGCCGGACACGGCCGCGTTGCGGGAGCTGTTCACGCGTCTCGAATTCAAAACCTGGCTGCACCAGCTCGACGACGGCCATCCGGAAACAGTTCCTGGTCCCACCGCCTCACCTCTCACTCCTCACCCCTCACCTGCCCCCCGGTATGAAGCCGTGCTGGACGAAAACAGCCTGGATCAATGGATCACCCGGCTCGAATCCGCTGAACTGTTCGCCTTCGATACCGAGACCACCAGCCTTGACTACATGCGGGCCGAGATCGTCGGCGTATCTTTCGCGCTGCGGGCGGGCGAGGCCGCCTATGTGCCGCTGGCGCATGCCTATGCCGATGCCCCGCGACAACTGGAGCGCGCAGCAGTGTTGCGCCGCCTGCAACCGCTGCTGGAAAGCGCCAGTCACGCGAAGCTCGGTCACCACATCAAGTACGACGCCCACGTGCTCAGGAATCACGGTATCAGGCTGGCCGGCATGCGCTACGACTCGATGCTGGAATCCTACGTGCTGGACAGCACCGCCAGCCGCCACGACATGGATTCCCTGGCGGAGAAATACCTGCGCTACCACACCATCCACTACGAGGATGTGGCCGGCAAGGGCGCGAAACAGATCGGCTTCGAGCAGGTGCGCATCGAGGATGCCACCCGTTATTCGGCCGAGGATGCGGACGTGACCCTGCGGCTGCATGCTGCCCTGTGGCCGCGGCTTGCCGCCGTCCCGGCGCTGCGCGAGGTGTTCGAGGATATCGAGATGCCACTGGTGGAGGTGCTGCTGGACATGGAACACGGCGGCGTGCTGGTCGACGCCGCCATGCTCAGGCAGCAGAGCCGGGAGATCGAGAAATCCCTGCAGTTGCTGGAACAAAAGGCCCATACGCTTGCCGGCAACGCCTTCAACCTGGATTCCCCCAAGCAGCTGCAGGCCATCCTGTTTGAAAAGATGAACCTGCCGGTGCTGCGCAAGACGCCCGGCGGCCAGCCCTCCACGGCGGAGGACGTGCTGGAGGAACTGGCGGGGGATTTCGAGCTGCCGAAAGTGATCCTCGAATACCGCTCCTTGAGCAAGCTCAAGTCCACCTACACCGACAGGCTGCCGGAACAGGTGAACCCGCAGAGCGGCCGCGTACATACCTCGTACCACCAGGCGGTCGCCGCCACCGGCCGACTGTCCTCCACAGATCCCAACCTGCAGAACATACCGGTGCGTACCACCGAGGGCCGGCGTATCCGTCAGGCGTTCATTGCGCCCAAAGGCCACAAAATCCTGGCGGCGGATTATTCACAGATTGAACTGCGCATCATGGCGCACCTGTCCGGCGACCCGGGACTGCTGGAGGCATTCGCCAAGGGCATGGACATCCACCGCGCGACCGCCGCGGAGGTGTTTGGCGTGAGCGCGGAGAAAGTCACCGAGGCCCAGCGGCGCTCCGCCAAGGCCATCAACTTCGGCCTGATTTACGGCATGTCGGCCTTCGGTCTGGCCAAACAGCTGGGTATCGAACGCGCTGAAGCACAGGCGTACGTGGAGCTGTATTTCGCGCGCTACCCCGGCGTGAAGGCTTTCATGGACCGCACCCGCAGCCACGCCCGCGAACAGGGCTATGTGGAGACGGTGTTCGGCCGGCGGCTTTACCTGCCCGACATCCGCGCGCACAACGCCCAACTGCGCCAGTACGCCGAGCGCTCCGCCATCAACGCACCCATGCAGGGCACCGCCGCCGACATCATCAAACGCGCCATGATCAGCGTACACCGCTGGCTCGGGGAGAGCGGCATACCGGCGCGCATGCTCATGCAGGTGCATGACGAACTGGTGTTCGAAGTGGAGCAGCAGGCGGTCGACACGCTGCGAACCGCGGTGACCCGCCTCATGTGCGGTGCGGCGCAGCTGCAAGTCGCTTTGGCGGTGGATGTGGGCGTGGGCGACAACTGGGATGAGGCGCATTAAACCAGGCCGGTCATCCCTGCCCCGTGTTCATGCCGGGACGCGGGCGGCGCAGATGCACGCCGCGGCGCTGAAAATCAATACAAACAAGGGATTATCCGCCTGGGAAAATTCGTGCGGCTTCCCGGAACTTTTATCTGGAATGAATCTCGAAACCAGTGAGCGCCGCAATGGTGCTCGACCCGCTCACCTCCCTGAGCGGGGCAGCCGCCCGGTCTCCCCAAGCCGGGCGAAGCGGTTAACCCCGGTGTTTTCTCCCTTTAGACACCGGGGTTTTTTTCTTTCGGGCTGCGGCCGGAATCCGTCAACCAGTGTTCCAGAAGTGTGCGTGCCGCTTCCACGCCCTCGGCGGACATGGCCGAGAAGGCCAACACCTCGACCTGACCCGCAAGCACCGTCTTCACGTCACCACAGCTCTTCAAGCGTGCGCTGCGCGACAATTTGTCCGCCTTGGTAAGCAGCGCCAGCACCGGCCGCCCCAGGGGCATGACCCAGGCCAGCATCTGCCGGTCAAAATCGGTCAGCGGGTGGCGCATATCCATCACCAATACCAGGCCGGCAAGCGAGGCGCGGGCTGTGAAGTAGTCCTCCATCAACCGTGCCCAGTGCAGGCGTATGGACGGCGGGACCCGTGCATAGCCGTAACCCGGCAGATCCACGAGGCGGTATTGCCCGGCCAGTGTGAAGAAATTGATGAGCTGGGTGCGGCCCGGCGTCTTGCTCACCCGTGCCAGCCCTCCGACCCCGCTGATTGCGTTCAGGGCGCTGGACTTGCCGGCATTGGAACGGCCGGCGAAGGCCACTTCGCGGCCATCGTCGGCGGGCAGGTCGGACAGCGCATTGGCGCTCTTCAGGAAGCGGGCGTGGCGGAAATCAAGCTGCATGCGGGGTCCGCGGTGGAGGGGGCTTTGTAGCTTAGTGTAAAATCGAATCCTCGTTTGCGGCAGGTCCCGGAGCGCGGAAAAACCCTCCGCGAACATGCAATCCGGCCGACCTCCCTTGCCATATCCCCTTAAGGAGCTGTTCCCATGAACAAGTTCGCAATGATTGCCGCCACCATGGGCGCGTTGGCACTCGCTGCCAACGTGAATGCCGCCGGCAATGCCGCCGCCGGCAAGGGCAAAGCCGCCGCATGCGCTGCCTGTCATGGCGCCGATGGCAACAGCACCAGCCCCCAGTTTCCCAAGCTCGCCGGCCAGAACGCCGGCTACATCAGCCGGGAGCTCGCGCGCTTCAAGTCGGGTGAACGCAAGAATCCCATCATGGCGGGCATGGCGGCGGGTTTGAGCGCACAGGATATGCAGGATATCGCCGCGTATTTCGCCACTCAGAAAGTGGAAACCGGTGAGGCCGACCCCGGCTTGGTGAAAACCGGTGAGGCCCTGTATCGCGGCGGCGACAAGGACAACGGTGTGCCGGCATGTCTCGCCTGCCATGGGCCCGATGGTGCCGGCAATGCCCCCGCCAATTATCCCCGTCTGGCCGGGCAGCACGCGGCCTATGTGGTCGCCCAGCTCCAGGCTTTTGCCGGCGGACAGCGCGCATCTCCCATGATGGATGCCATCGCTGCACGTCTCAGCAGCGCGCAGATGCAGG
>JAGWNO010000087.1 GCA_028871235.1 Gammaproteobacteria bacterium | reverse complement strand
TATCTGCTGGCCACCACCACCGAAATGGACGAGAAGGGCCCCAAGCGGCCCGGCGCCATCAACGGCGGCTTTTTCGAGAAGAAACCCGACTGGCCCATGCAACACCCGTCAGTCGTGGTTGCCGTGGACGATATCAAGGTGTCCATGAAGAAGGTCAAGGAGGCCGGTGGAAAAGTGCTGGGCGAACCCATGGAAATTCCCGGCGTCGGACAATATGTCTCTTTCGTGGATACCGAAGGCAACCGCGTGAGCCTGTTGCAGCCGGTTCCGCGCAATTGGCATGCGCCGAAGCCGAAATGAATCAGATGAATTGGGTGGTTACTCTTATTAGATAACCTGTTTTTGTCTGTGCATGCATTAGCTTGCGATAAGGTCATAGGAAGATACCAACATGAAGGCAACAACCTCTTCGCGACAACCGCTATCGGCAACCCTGATTGGCACGTGGGAATTAGTATCGCGGGAGGATTACACACGGAATAGCGAACGCCGCATCGATCCTTCACTTGGTGCGGATCCCATCGCACTCCTGACTTATGATCGCGGCGGATACTTCGCCGCTCAGTTCATGAAACGCGAGCGTGGTCTTGAGCCAGAAACAAGCACTGCAAGCTCAGCGCCCAATAACAGCCGTGCCCGTGGCGGCTATGACGCCTATTTCGGCACCTACACGGTCGACGATGTTCACGGCACGGTTACCCAACGCTTGAACGGGGCGCTTTCTCCTGAAAATGTAGGGCAGATACTAACCCGCGATATGACGGTTATCGGGGACGAACTCGTCATCCGTCTTGATACCGCCACCGCCGATGGAGAACCCATCGTCCGGACACTGCGGTGGAAACGGGTTGCTTGATTCGGTGTGCGTGAATAAACGCAGAGGGCGAATAATCCCCCTGAGCGGTTGTTCCGGTTCAATACGGTAGAATCGCTGCTTGCTCCAGAGGAGAAACCGGTGAATCCCAGCGTGCTGGTGCTGCTGTTCGTGACCCTGGTGTGGGGCACGACGTTTCCCATCATCCGGGCGACGTCCGCCCATCTGAGCGGCGTGGAAATCACGGCATTGCGCTTTCTGGTGGCTGGCATCTGCATGCTGCCTTTCGCGCTCAAAGCCTCCCGCGCTGCCTGGCGGGACGGCCTGTTGCTGGGCACGGTGGCGCTGGTGTCCTACGTGGCGCAGGCGGTGGGGCTGGAATACATCTCATCCAACCGCAGCGCCTTCATCACCAGCCTCAACGTGTTGATGGTGCCTTTCCTCGGGTTGTTGCTGGGCGGCCGCCTCAGCCTGCAAATAGTCAGCGCGGCAGCGCTGGCCTGTACCGGCATCGGCCTCATGTCCTGGGAGAGCGGCGGCAACCTGATCGGAGACGGCGCGACCCTGGCCTGCGCGCTCGCCTACGCCATCTACGTCATCCTGTTGTCGCGCCGTATCCATGCGCATGACTCGCGCACCCTTGCCGCAACCCAGATTGTCGCGATGGCAGTGATCAGCGGCGTCTGGTTGCTGGTCACGCATCTGCACGGCAACGCGCTGGCCACTCTGCCGGCGCGTGCGCAGCCCGTGTGGCCAGCGCTGCTCTATCTTGGCGTGGTGGCAAGCGCCGCCATGCTGTTCCTGCAGGCGGTGGGCCAGCGGCATGTATCGGCGGAGAAGGCCGCGGTGATCTATGCCATGGAGCCGGTATTCGCGGCGCTGTTCGGCTGGCTCTGGCTGCACGAAACCCTGGGTGTGCGCGGCTTCGTAGGCGGTGCGATGGTGGTGCTGGCGGTGATACTCGGCGAATGGCGTTTCACGTCCAGGGCCAAAGCCGGAGACGTGAGTTAGACGGATGTGTTCCTCCTTGATCGTTGGTGGCTGGGGTTTGTATTCGTCTACCCTTGCTTTTGAATAGTTTACAAAGTGGATACGGTTGCATGCAGGATATTATCGATCTCAGCCACACCGTCGAACACGGCATGATCACCTACAAGGGTCTGCCGGCGCCCATCGTCTGCGACTATCTGACCCGCGAAGCTTCCAAATCCCACTACAGCGACGGCACCACGTTCCATATCGGCAAGATCGAGATGGTGGCCAACACCGGTACCTACGTGGATGCGCCGTTTCATCGTTATGCGCATGGCAAGGATTTGTCCGAGTTACCTTTGGAATCACTCGCTGATCTCGAGGGCATCGTGTTTCACGCCAAATCGGGAGTGCGTGCCATCGGGTCGGAATTGTTCGCGGGCGCAGAGCTGCGCGGCAAGGCAGTGCTGGTGCATACCGGCTGGGCGCGCCACTGGCGCACGGACCGGTATTTCGAAGGCCATCCGTTTCTGACGGAAGCCGCGGCGAGGTATCTGAAAGAGCAGGGCGCGGCACTGGTGGGTATAGATTCGTTGAATATCGACGACATCGCGGACGGGCGCCGCCCGGCCCATTCAATCCTTTTGGGCGCCGATATCCCCATCTGCGAGCATCTATGCAATCTGGGGCAGCTTCCGGATGCCGGTTTTCGCTTCCACGCGGTGCCGGTCAAGGTGAAACAGTTCGGCACATTCCCGGTGCGTGCCTACGCGATTGTTCAAGGCTCCGCATAAGCCGCGCAGCGGGCTTAAAACATCAGATATTCGAGGGATAGCGAATAACGATTGCTCTGGTAGGAATATGTCCCGACATTCGACGCGTTTTTCAGATAGCGGTATTCGGCTTTCAGGTTCCACCACTTCGCGAGTTTGTACCCAGCCCCGATCCTGCCGATATAGAGCGCATCGCTTCGCCCGATCGTGGTGGTGGTATTGCCGCTGACCAGGATGTCGGGTTTGCCGTAGGAGCTCTTCTCATAGGTCATGCCCATTTCCCAGCTCAGCAGATCCGTGGAGCGCAGCTTGAGTTGCGCGTACAGGCGGTTGCGGGTAGGCGAGGCGCTGAGGAATTCCGTACCCAGCGTGAGATCGTTGCGCCGGTTGATTTCATGCTGATAGCCGAAGGTCGCTTCGTAGCCGGGAGCCGTGATCTCGTCTTCTATGAACGCCTGTTGTTGCCATCCGCTCAGGTAATCGAAGCTCCGGTCTCCGGATACGTGCTGATATTGGTAACCGGCCGCCAGCCGGTTGCCGCCGGCGAGTGTTTTCTTCGCTTCCAGTTGCAAGGAGCCCAGCGTCTCGAAGCCGGCTCCGCCGAGGCTGACATCACTGCCCGACACCCCGACCCGCGCCGACCAGGGGTCCGATACGTACCGGTACTGGGATCCGAGAGTCAGCATGGTTTCGTTGTACTGGCTCAGGCGCTGATAATCCGTGCCGTAGTAACTGCCGGACAGCTGGATGCCGTTCGCATACGACCCGGTCAACTGGCCGGCACCGCCGGCCAATACGGTCATCAGCGTCGATCCCTGACGCGACGGCAGCGCCAGCCCGGACTGGGGTGCGAACGCGACGTTGTCGTCATAGCCGGCGGACAGGTTCGCAAACCCGAACCAGCGTGCAGGGCGTGAGGTGCTTGGCGTGAGACGGGCGATCTCGGCGGCGGCGAGCCGTTTTATGTCCGGCTGGGATGCCCCGGCATAGGCGCTCTGGAATTCCCGCAGTGCGGTGCTGCGGTCGCCTTGGGCGACGGCAATCAGTCCCAGATTGTAATGACAGAGCGCGGCAAGGCCCCTGGCATGCAGCAGGCTTTCGAACTCGCGCTTCGCCGGGGCATAGCGGCCCAGACGGTAATAGGTGGCGCCCAGGCTGTAGTCGAGTCGCACGCCCTGGTATCCCGCAGCTCGGGCCCGCAGGAACGCGTCGAGCGCGCGGGTGTAATCGCCCGCCTGGAATGCGGCGACGCCCTCGGCATACGCGGTCTCACCGTTTCCGGCGGCTGGCTCCGTTGCGGCGTAACTCCGGGCACAGAGGAGCAGTGCGGTCAGGACCAGCAAGACCGGGAGTAACCGCCGCACAGGAAGCTCCATCAATCCCCAAAGCCGGGCCGTCATTGTGACCTAGCGGGCGCGATGTGCACAAATCGCGAGACCGGCAGGTATATTCCATTTTCATCCGCAACAAGTCCTGGCGAAACCGCTTGTGGACTTCGGGACAGTTGAATCTACGCTGGTGTTTGGCCGGCGCGCGCCCGTTACCCGTTTTGAAGGGCGCTGGCGATCGGAAAATGAAGAAAACGCCGAAGCGATCTCGCGGTTTTCGGTTTCGCAGTTTCCCCGGGCCGGTTTTTCAGGGCGGCATGCTGCCGGGTTGCGGCATCAAGCCCGCGGCGGCCCCGGTAATGGCGGCGGCGGTGGCGGGGGGATGGGTTGCTGATGGCTGAGCGTCTGGGCTTGCTGTTGCGCCTGTTGCGCCTGCTGGGCCTGGTTTTCCGCGGCCTCCTGCGCCTGCCGTTGCGCCTGTGCCGCCGACTCCCCGATCTGACGGCTGGCATCGGCTTCGTGCTGCGCCGCCTGCTGTGCCTCCTGGGTCTCCTCAATCTGCTGCGCCGATTGCGCCGTCTGCTGGCCGAACTGTTTGGCATTGCCGGGTTTGCTGCCGGGAGGAGGCGTGGGGCCCGGCTTATGCGCACCCACATCAGCAGGCACGCTGATGTTCTGCACCACTGTCTTGACCACATCCTGTCCGCTGGGGATGACCGTTATGGTCACATCCGGCTGCGTCGCCTTCGGCGCGTCGTCCGCCCAGGCGGATCCGCAGACCAGGGTCAAGGCGCCCAGCAGGCACCCCTGTGCGATATGCAGTTTAATGTTCATGACCGTGTGCTCCTCAAACAAGTTTCATCCGCGCCAACAGGCGGCGGACGATACCCCGTAACGATTCATCCTCAATCGCCACGACTTGCACTTTGAAAATGTTGTCCTGGCCGGCGTAATGCAGCGCCGTTTCAAGTGTGCCCGCGGCGCCCGATCGGGCGACCAGCCGAAGGTTGAGGACATTGCGCCCCTGCGCCAACTCGCCGCTCCAGGCTACCTGCTGTTCGCCCGGATGCCCCTGCAGTTGCATGCCTTGGGGGACGTTGACTGTGAAACCGACGTGATGCAGCGGATGCGCGGCATCCAGTGCGATGCGCACCACCGTCGCGGTGTCGGCCGGCACCAGGATGGCGCCGGTCCGCAGCTGGTATCCGCCCATGGGTGCGGCGGCCCACTGCAGGACGATGCCGATGCTGATCCCCAGAAGCAGCGTAGCGGCGAGCGCCAGCGCCCAGCCCCTGGCGACTCTGTGATGGCGGTGCTCGCTGGCACGACGGGACAGGATCAGAACACGCTCCTCGAATCCCAGGGGCACGTATGGCTCGGGGAGCGAGCGGAGAATCCGCTGCACCTTGCCCGCCAGCGCCCAGGCCTCGCGGCACGAGGCGCACTGGGACAGATGTTCCAGAACCTCCGCTGGCGGCGCGACCAGCGGTTCGGTATCCAGATAGGTGTGCAGCCGGTTACAGTCCATATTGTGAAACCTCGTCAGCTACAACGTCCGGACGTGCCGAAGGGTTCCGCTCACTGAGCGCGGTACGCAGCTTCCGGCGCGCGCGGAACAGCCGGGACTTGAGTGTGCCCAGGGGAAGATGCAGGACATCGGTCAGCTCGGGCAGGCTGCGGCCTTCCACATCGTGCAGTACCAGCAGCGCCCGGTGCTCATTGCTCAGGTTGTAGAGCGCGGCCAGCACCTGCCGGCGCAGATCGGCAGCGTGTGCCTCCTGCTCCGGCGAAGGAACCCCTGCAACGTTTTCGAAAAGACCGTCCCAGGGCTCAGGATGCAGATGGCCGAAGGGCGTGTGCAGCCGGTGGCGCCACTGGTCAACGAACAGGTTATGCAGCACCCGGACGAGCCACCGCCGCAGCGTAGGCATCGCAGCCAGATTCCGCGGGCTGCGGTACAGGCGCACCATGAGTTCCTGCACCAGGTCTTCCGCATCCTGGCTGTGCCCGGTAAAGCGGTAGGCCAGGCGGTAGAGCATGCCCAGATGGGGGCGCACCAGGGCCTCAAATTCCACGCGGCGGTCGTCGTTGCCTGTCACCGGAAGTAGGTCTTATGCCGGTTGGTTGACTTCAGATGGTAACGCCGCACACCGGCGAAAGGTTCCCTGTAAAGCGTACTTGTCATGAAAAAACCGCTCCGCCCGCCGGTGAACGGCATAAAAAAGGACTGAAAGATGGAACCCCGGGCCTGTCGCAGACGTTACTGTCCGGGTAGCGAACCCATTCCTGAGGAGTACTCCCATGTCCATCAAAATCCGGCACCCCACACTTCTGCTTGCCGGCACCCTGTTTGCCGCGCTGGCCGGCTGCAACGGCAGCGGTTCCGATGCCACCATGAACCTCGCGGTCACGGATACGCCGGTGGACGGTGCGCAGAGCGTGGTAGTGGCCTTCACCGGCGTGGACCTGATGGGTCCGAACGGCCAGCAGAGCTTCGCCTTCTCCACCGAGCAGCAGATCGATCTGCTCAAACAGCAGGGTACCAACAGCGCCTCGCTGCTGGCGGGCGTCACCATCCCCGCGGGCAATTATCAGTGGATCCGCCTGGATATCGATGCCGCCAACTCCTACATCATCACCTCCACCGGGGCAAAATACCCGCTCAGTATCCCAAGCAGCAGCCAGACGGGACTCAAGCTGGTCAGCGGCTTCACCGTCGCCCAGGGTGATGTGGCGGACTTCGTGATTGATTTCAATCTGCGCCAATCCATCACGCTCTCCAACAGCGGCGGCATCACCACCTACATACTTAACCCCGCCCTGCGCCTCATCAACATGCAGCAGGTGGGCACCGTCAGCGGCACTGTGTCGAGTTCGCTCGGCATCGGCGGAACTCTGATCACTGCCACGACCTGCAGCCCGGCGGTCTATGTGTACCCGGGTACCGTTACCATACTGGATGGTTTCAACGTGTCCGTGAGCGGCGGCACCGCCCCCCTCACCTCGGCCACTGTCAGCCTCAACAATACGAGTGGCAGCTACGGCTACACGGTGGGCTTCCTGGCACCCGGCACTTACACGCTGGCCGTGAGCTGTGCCGCCAACGACACCGCGGGCGCCACCAGCCTGGCATTCTCGGCCACCCAGGCTGCCACGGTCACGGCTAACACCACCACGACGGTCAATTTCTGACGCGATCGCGGGCGTGCCTGCCCAGGCCCCGCCGCTGACGGCGGGGCTTTTCCCGGGTGCGGCATATCACTCATACCGGAATCAACCCGGCGTTGCCCGCCGGGAGTCTTGATATCATGCAGCCGCCTGATTTTGGTAAGGTCCGGGCCAGCGGGGAATTTCCGGTCCGCACCGGGACAGCGGGGGTCTGATATATGCATTCCGAGTCGATATTCGCGCCGATGATAGCGCTGGTCGCCTGGACGTTCGCGATCATGTCGTTCATGGCCTACAGGCGTTTCACTGCGATATTCGCCGGCCGGGTCAAGCCGGGGCAGTTCAAGCTGGGTGAATCGCCGGACGTGCCGGCGGATGTGCGGGTGGCGAACCGCAACTTCGTCAACCTGTTCGAGATGCCGGTGCTGTTCTATGTGCTGTGCGTGGCGCTGTATGCGACGCATCGGGTGTCGGACGCCATGGTGGTGCTGGCATGGGTGTATGTGGCGCTGCGGGTGCTGCATTCGCTGATCCATGTCAGCTATAACCAGGTGATGCAGCGGTTCCTGGCCTACGCCGCCAGCAACCTTATATTGATGGTCATGTGGATCACTTTCGCGGTGGTTGTCCACCACGCGCCGCGGCCCTGGCCCTTCGGCTGAGAGTGATGGTCTTCATCACTGGGGAGAGGCCGCAGCGGTGACCGCCTCGACCTTCAAGGATCATTTCTCCGGCCACGCGGCGGCCTATGCGGATGCGCGGCCGCGCTACCCTGCTGCGCTGTTCGCCTGGCTGTCCACGCTCACGCCGCAGCACCATACGGCGTGGGATTGCGGCACGGGTAATGGTCAGGCGGCGCTGGGGCTGGCAGAGCACTACAGGCAAGTGATCGCCACCGACCCGAGCAAAGAACAGATCGGGAATGCCTTCCAACACCAGCGGATCAGTTACCGCGTGGCGCCGGCCGAAGCGCCCGGACTCGCAAGTCACTCCGTGGATCTTGTGACCGTGGCCCAGGCGGTGCACTGGTTCGACCGGCCGGCTTTTTATCAACAGGTGCAGGCGGCACTCAGGCCCGGCGGCGCCATCGGCGTCTGGTGTTACGGCCTGTGTTCCATCGCGCCGGCCATCGATGAACGGTTGCGGGCCTTTTATGCCGGCGAGACCGAACCGTATTGGCCGCCGGAACGGGCGTTGATCGACCAGGCTTACCGCACCCTTGCATTCCCGTTCCGGGAGGTCAAAGCGCCGGCATTCACCATGGCGCTGGAATGGAGCCTGCCGCAGTTCCTGGCCTACCTGCATACCTGGTCGGCGGTGCAGAAATTCATCAGGCAGCACGGCCGGGATCCCGTGGTCAGCTTCGGCCGGGAGTTGGAGAAGATCTGGGGCGACCCGCGTACGGCGAGACCCGTCCATTGGCCGCTGCACATGCGCGTGGGGCACACCACGATATAACGCACGTTCTTTTCGCGAGAAACCGGGCAGCGAAAAATAAGAAAGGCGCGGTTTCCACCGCGCCTTTCCGTTTCAGGCGATCAGGCAGCTTACTTGCCGCTGCCCTTGAGACAATCACTCATGAACTTCTTGCGATCCGCGCCTTTCAGGCTCTTGTCCTTGGCCTGGGCA
>JAGWNO010000086.1 GCA_028871235.1 Gammaproteobacteria bacterium | reverse complement strand
CCCCTTTCCATGTATACAGTGGAATCAGGATCAGGTTCAGCACCACGTTGACTATGGCCACGAGGAATTCCCAGCCGGCGCGCAACCGCTGTTGCCCGGCCCCGGTGAGGCTGTCCGCGGCGAAGCGATGCAGGGTCATCAGAAACGGCATCACGGCCAGCCAGCGCGCCGCCGTCTCGGTAGTCGCATATTCTCTGCCGAGCAGCCAGGGCAGGACGGGCGCGCAAAGATAGATCGCCACCGCCGCCAGCGCGGCGTAACCCAGCGCCACCGGCATCAGCCGTCTTGCGAAACCCATGCTGCCGCGTATGCCGTGGCTGCCGTGCACAAAAAAGCGCGCGTAGGCCGCTGCCAGCAGCGCCGACACCGGCACGAAGGCCACATCCACCACCCGCGCAGCGGCGGAATAGACGCCAGCTGACTCGAGCGAGGACAGTCGTGTCAGCAGCGTCTTGTCGCTGTCCAGATAGATACGCTGGGCGCTCATGCCCGCGGCGAAATAGAAACCCTCGCCGAACTCGCGGCGCCAGCCGGAAAAATCCCAGCGGGGCGCACCCAACTCCAACGATACCCACAGCAATGCCAGGATCGCCACCAGCATCGTGCCGCCCAGATACAGGAGTGCCCAGGCACGCAGATCATCTTTAGTTGCCACGTTCATCAACAGCAGCACGGCGCCAAGTCGTGAGCATGCCAGCAGTATGTTCAGAAGCGCCGTCTTGAATAGTTGCTGGAACGCCTGGAACGCCTGTCCGCTCGCTTCCAGTACCCGGGTAAAAAGCAGATCCGAAATGGCGACCCAAAGCACGATGAACAGCGACACCGATGCGGGCAGGATCCCCCAGGCCAGTACCAACGCCAGCAGCGTCAGCACCCCGCCACTGCCGCCGATCATCGTCAATGCCCGGCCCCAGTACACCGCGAACGCGGCCGGATCCCGTGCCACTCGCTGGATCAGCAGACTGCCGCTTCCCCAACCTGCGAACGGCACCAGCACACCGACCAGCGCCACCACCCCGGAAAACGCTCCATAGCCGTCGCTGTGCAGGATGCGCGCAATCAGTACGAAGTAGGCAAACTGCACCAGGACGCGCAAGCCCTGGCCGAAGGTCATCCAGAGTGTATTGCGGGCCAATGCCCCGAAGCTGAACAAATTGACTCCCCAAATGACCAGGCAAGTGCCCGTTCCGGGACCGGACCCGGGATCGGTACACCGGTCGCGTCGCGCAGCCCGGAACCCCGGCCCGGAAACCTTCCAATTGGGGCTCAGGATACCAGCCCGGCTACGCCCTTTGGACCGCTCCGGCTCTATTCAGGTCCACCCTTAGCCTTTTGCCGCAGGTCCCCGCCACAGTTGGACATTTCCGGCCGATACACTACTATCTAAAGCTCATGGCCCCGGCATCGCGGGCCTGCCCGGGTCCCATGGCGGGGAGAGGGATACATGGCTACAACTACCGTCAAGACGAGCTTGGCCGGTCTCTCCCGGAGGCTGGTGGCTGACGGTCTGCTGAACGAGGCACAGGCGCTGGAGGCCCAGCGGGAAGCCATCCAGGACAAGCTGCTGCTGGTCTCCCATCTGGTGCGCAACAAGAAGCTCAATGCCCGGGCGGTGGCCTATGTGGCGGCCGAAGAGTTTGGCGTGCCTGTGCTGGACCTGGATTCCGTGGATCTGGCCCATGCGCCCCTCAAGGATGTGGAACCACAGCTCATCGACAAGCACCACGCCCTGCCCCTGTTCCGTCGCGGCCGCAAACTTTTCGTCGGGGTCTCCGACCCCACCAACCTGCAAGCCCTGGATGAAATCAAGTTCAAGACCGGCATGATCGTGGACGCAGTGGTGGTGGAGGAGGACAAGCTCGTCCGCGCCATCGAAAAGGCAGTACAGTCCATGGATACCACCATGGGCGGACTGGCCGACGAGGATCTGGGTAACCTTGATATCAGCGCCGGCGATGAGGATGCGGCGGCCGCGGCCAACGATCAGAACGCGGACATCGATGACGCACCGGTGGTGCGCTTCGTCAACAAGATAATGCTGGACGCCATCAACCGCGGCGCCTCGGATATCCATTTCGAACCCTACGAAAAGTTCTACCGGGTGCGTTTCCGCCAGGACGGGATGCTGCACGAGGTGATCCAGCCGCCGGTGGTGCTGGGCCAGAAGATCGCGGCACGCCTCAAGGTCATGGCGCGACTCGACATCTCCGAGCGCCGCATCCCCCAGGACGGCCGCATCAAGCTCAAGCTGTCGAAAACCCGCGCCATTGATTTCCGTGTCAACACCTGCCCGACGCTGTGGGGCGAGAAAATCGTGCTGCGCATCCTCGACCCTTCCAGCGCCATGCTCGGCATCGATGCGCTCGGCTACGAGGACTTCCAGAAAGAGCTTTACATGAAGGCGCTTTCCCGCCCCTACGGCATGATCCTGGTGACCGGGCCCACCGGCAGTGGCAAGACCGTATCGCTCTACACTGGCGTCAACACCCTCAACACCCTGGACCGCAACATCTGCACGGCGGAAGACCCGGTGGAAATCCAGCTGCCCGGCGTCAACCAGGTGAACGTACATCCCAAGGTGGGCCTGACTTTCGCCGCGGCACTCAGATCCTTCCTGCGCCAGGACCCGGACGTGGTGCTGGTGGGCGAAATCCGCGACCTGGAGACGGCGGAAATAAGTGTGAAAGCCGCCCAGACCGGTCACCTGGTGCTGTCCACCCTGCACACCAATGACGCCCCCAAGACCCTCACCCGCCTTGCGGATATCGGTGTGGCGCCCTACTCCATCGCCACCGCCGTCAACCTCATCATCGCCCAGCGTCTGGTGCGCCGCCTGTGCAAGCACTGCAAGCGCCGGGTGGATATCCCCAAGGAAGCGCTGCGCAAGGAAGGTTTCACTGACCAGGAAATTGAATCCGGCCTGGAAATCTTCGAGGCGGTGGGTTGCGGCGAGTGCACCGACGGTTATAAGGGTCGCACCGGCATTTATCAGGTCATGCCCGTCTCGGAAGCCATGGGCCGAATCATCATGGAAGCCGGCAATGCCATCCAGATCGCCGACCAGGCGGCGAAAGAGGGCGTATGGGACCTGCACAAGTCCGGTCTCAACAAGGTCAAGAACGGCATCATCAATCTCGTGGAACTGAATCGCGTGACCATCGAATAGGCGGGCTGACAACCATGGCAGAAGCAGCAATCAAGCAAGCCAATTTCCTCTGGGAAGGCACTGACAAGAAAGGTAACCGCATCAAGGGCAAGACCGTGGCCTCCAGTGAGGCGGCGGTCAAGGCGGACCTGCGCCGTCAAGGCATCGCGCCCCTCAAGATCCGCAAGCAGAGCGCGTTCCTGTCCAAATCCAGCGGCCGGCGGATCACCGCTGCCGATATCGCCTTTTTCAGCCGGCAGCTCGCCACCATGATGAGCGCGGGTGTGCCTCTGGTGCAGGCCATGGATATCATCGGCCGCGGACACGCGAACCCGCGCATGCAGGATATGGTGCTTGGCATCAAGGCAAATGTGGAATCCGGCAACACCCTGGCCGACTCGCTCGCCAAGGAACCGCTGTATTTCGACGATCTGTTCGTGAGTCTGGTGCGGGCCGGCGAGCAGTCTGGTGCCCTGGAAACCCTGCTGGACAAGATCGCCACCTACAAGGAAAAAACCGAGGCCATCAAGAAAAAAATCAAGAAGGCACTGGTCTATCCCGCCGCCGTGGTGGTGGTGGCCATTGTGGTGAGCGCCATCCTCCTCATCTTCGTTATCCCGGAATTCCAGGACCTGTTCTCGAGCTTCGGCGCCGACTTGCCTGCGTTTACCAAAATGGTGATCAACCTCTCCCAATCGGTGCGCAGTGAAGGCTGGCTCTATGTCACTGTCATCATCCTTGCGATCGTCGGCTTCCTGCAGGCCAAGAAGCGCTCGCGGAAATTCCGCATCTGGCTCGACAAGGTATCCCTCAAGATCCCGGTGATCGGTATGATACTCACCAAGTCAGCCATCGCCCGTTTCGCGCGCACCCTGTCCACCATGTTCGCGGCGGGTGTGAACCTGGTGGAAGCCCTGCAGTCGGTGTCCGGCGCCACCGGCAACATCATCTATGAACAGGCCACACTGCGCATGCGCGACCAGGTCTCGACCGGCCAGCAGCTCAATCTGGCCATGAGCCAGACGGGACTGTTCCCCCACGTGGTGGTGCAGATGATCGCCATCGGTGAAGAAGCCGGTTCCGTCGATACCATGTCAGCCAAGGTGGCGGATTTCTACGAGGAGGAAGTGGATAACGCCGTGGACAGCCTCTCCAGCCTCATGGAGCCGTTCATCATGGCGATCCTGGGCGTGTTGGTGGGTGGTCTGGTGGTGGCCATGTACCTGCCCATCTTCAAGCTCGGCTCCGTCATTTAATCATGTAAAGATACGCAGGGGCGCCGCCGGCGCCCCTGCTGTTTTGAACCCCGGGATCCAACCCATGTACCTCGTGTCGTTCCTCGAGACCACTCCGCTCGCATTCATAACGGTGGCGGGCATTCTCGGCTTGATCATCGGCAGTTTCCTCAACGTGGTAATCCATCGCCTGCCGGTCATGCTGGAACGGGAATGGCAAGAGCATTGCGCAGAGCTGGCTGGCGGCGTACCGGTCGCGGCCGAGCCCTACAATCTCGTGGTGCCGCGCTCGCGTTGCCCGCGCTGCGGCCATCCCATCAGCGCCCTGGAAAACATCCCGGTGGTAAGTTATCTGTTGTTGCGGGGCCGCTGCCGTGCCTGCCGGGCGCGCATCTCGCCCCGCTATCCGGCGGTGGAGATTCTCTGCGGCCTGTTATCCGGTTGGATAGCCTGGCACTTCGGTTTCAGCTGGGCCGCGCTCGGCGCGCTGTTGTTCACCTGGGCACTGCTGGCACTGGCCGCCATTGACCTCGACAAGCAGTTGCTGCCCGACAACATCACCCTGCCGCTCCTGTGGCTGGGTCTGCTGTTCAACCTCGGGGGAGTATTCACGAATCTGGGCTCAGCCGTGATTGGCGCGGCCGCGGGCTATCTGACGCTGTGGGCGGTGTACCACGGTTTCAAGCGGCTTACCGGCAAGGAAGGCATGGGCTATGGCGATTTCAAGCTCTATGCCCTCATCGGTGCCTGGCTGGGCTGGCAGTGCCTGCCCGTCGTGATTCTCATCGCTGCAGCCAGCGGCGCGCTGGTGGGTATCGCCTTGATCCTCAGCCGGCGGCTCAAGCGCGATATCCCCATCCCCTTCGGGCCTTATCTGGCCGCCGCCGGGTGGATCGCCATGCTATGGGGCCGGGAGCTGACCGCGGCTTATCTGCACATCGCCGGGGGGAGCTAGGTCCATGCTCAAGGTGGGCCTCACGGGCGGCATCGCCAGCGGTAAATCCACCGTGGCCGCCCAGTTTGCGGGTTTAGGCGTACCCGTGGCGGATGCGGATACTATCGCCCGGGAAGCCACCGCCCCGGGCAGCCCGGGTCTTAAACAATTGCGGGAATCGCTGCAAGGCAGCCTGTTCGATCCACAGGGCCACCTAGACCGGGCCGCCCTGCGGCAACGCCTGTTCGCAGACCCGGCCCTGCGTCGCAAGGTGGAGGCTGTCCTGCATCCCATGGTACTGGCAGGACTCGCCCAGCAGCTCAAATCCTATCGGGCCGCCTATTGCCTGGCGGTCATCCCGCTGCTTGCGGAAACCCCCGCCGCACGCAATCTGGTGGACCGTGTATTGGTGGTGGATTGTCCCGAAGAGATGCAAATCGCACGCCTTATGTCACGTGATGGCGAGACTGCGGTATCAGCACGCGCCATGCTCGCCGCCCAGACCAGCCGGGCACGCCGTTTGGCGGCTGGGGATGATATTCTGTTGAACGAGGGCACTCAGGCAGAGCTTAAGGCTGCCATTGCCCGTCTGCATGTTTTTTACCTCGAGCTTGCCGGGAAATCGGATTACCGACGGCCCGGTCTGCGTCTGCCCTGAGCACGACAGCGATATCGCATGCTGAATCCTGAGGAAAAACCGGTCGACGAGCTGCTGCCAGCGGAATGGCTGGTCTATGAGCAACCGCTCACCGAGCGCATACGCACGTTCCTGCGCTTGGAATTCCTGTTCGAACAGTGCACCCATCACGCCAGCCTGCCGTCCCCCTGGGACAGCCGTGCCGCCGTATCCGGCCTTCTGGAGATCGGCACGCTGCTAACCCGCGGTGATGTGCGCACCGAGATCCTTAAAGAACTGGAGCGCTGCCTGCTGTTCCTCAACCGTCTCAAGGGCAGCCCCGAGGTGGACAGCACGCGCCTGCAATCGGTGCTCAATGAACTGGACACCCTGCGACATGCCATGAACGGCGACGGTCGGCAACTGGGCTGCGGCCTGAAGGAAAACGAGTTCCTGAACACCATCAAGAACCGTCTCGCCATCCCCGGCGGCACCTGCCAGTTCGACCTGCCCATCTACCATGCCTGGTTGCAGCTGCCCCATGCCAAACGCATGCGCGATCTACAGGCCTGGCACGCCGAACTCAAGCCGTTGCAGGACACCATTACCCTGCTGATGGCATTGACACGCGAGAGTGCGCTACCCACCAGGGAAGTGGCGGAACAGGGCGTGTATCAACATAGCTTCGATGGTCCGGCCTGCCCGTTGGTGCGGGTGATGGTGCCGGCCGCCAGCGGTCTGTTCCCCGAAATCAGTGCGGGTCGCCAGCGCATCACTATCCATTTCCTGGAACGCCAGGATGCCGGTGGCCGTCCCCAGCAGAGCAAACACGACATCGATTTCAAGCTGGTCTGCTGCCAGCTCTGATAGGTACGCGTGCACGAGGATCCATCCAGCCCGCCTGTAGTCAAGTGCCCGCGCTGCGGTAGCCCGGTGCCCTGGGCTGCTGTATCCGAATGGAAACCCTTCTGCAGCGAACGCTGCCGGCTCATTGATCTGGGCGATTGGCTGCTGGAAAAACACGCCATTCCCGGTAAAGAGCGTCCAGCCGATCAGGAAGAGTCAGAACCCTGATTTTTCGTCCACAGAGCGCGCATGGCCGCTACACCATAGCCGCCATGGCGGCGCGCGCTTTCAAGATGTTGCGGACCCAATCCGCCGATGGCATAGACGGGCACCGCTGTACTGGCCGCCAGCCGTGAGAACCCTTCCCAACCCAGAACACGGCCGCCAGGATGGCTGACTGTCTGCAATACCGCACCGGCCACGATGTAGTCCGGCCTGCATCGCTCGGTCGCAGCCATTTCCGCTGCGTCGTGACAGGATGCCCCCACCAGCAGTGAGCGCGGCAACGGCCGGTCCGTACATCGTCTGAGCCGCGCAGCGTTGAGATGCACGCCGTCGGCCCCCAGTTTTTCGGCGAGCTCGGGTTCGGCATTGAGCACTACGCGTGCGCCTGCAGTGCGGCAGATATCGATAACGCCGCGCGCCAATTCCGAATACTGTTTCGCCGCCAGGGCCGGGGCACGGAATTGCACGAATTCCACGCCCCGCGCCAGACGACGCTCCAATGTTTTGAGAAATGCCTCTGCATCGCGCGCCGCTGCAGGCGTGACCAGCATGAGTGGCGGCAGACGCAGCGCGGCGATGATGGGCGCATCAGCCGGCAGCAATTGCCATTCCGCCAGTTCATCGGGCCTGATCCAGGCGAACGCCTGGCCCTCGCGGGGATGCGGCATGCCGTTGTGACGTGTCACGCGCCACACATCCAGCATTACCCGACGATCGGGATAATCGTGACAGTGTTGCAGCAGCGGCCGGACTTTCTGGACATCAATGCCGAGCTCTTCCTTGAGTTCACGCACGAGCGCTGCACGCGGCAACTCGCAGGACTCGATCTTGCCGCCGGGAAATTCCCAGTATCCCGCCATGGGTTTGCCGGGCGGACGCTGGGTGATCAATACTCGCCCCGCTGCGTCCTTCAAAACCGCCGCCACCACGGCAATCGTTTGCGGCGGGGCGGCATCGCGGTTCATGTCATTGGATTGACAAGGAAGGTCAGCTGAGACGTCCGTGACATTGCTTGTACTTCAGCCCCGAGCCACAGGGACAGGGCTCGTTGCGTCCCACCTTGCGGCCTTCACGCACGAAGGTGGTCACGGACGGAGATTGCTGCTGCGGCTGCGTCTCATCTTGCGGAACAGCTCCGCTGGCAGCGCTGGGGGCCTCGGCGTGCTGGAACTGCATGGCACGGACCCGGCGTCGCTGCTCCTCTGCCGCCGCCACATCTTCCTGGGTGCGTACCTGCACCTTGGCCAGGATGCTCACCACTTCGTATTTCAGCCGGTCCAGCATGCGTGCGAACATCTCAAAGGCTTCGCGCTTGTACTCCCGTTTGGGATCCACCTGGGCATAGCCGCGCAGATGGATGCCCTGGCGCAGGTAGTCCATGTTGGCAAGATGTTCGCGCCATAGATTGTCGAGCTGCGCAAGCAGCACCCCCTTTTCAAAACTGCGTAGCCCTTCAGTGCCTACCAGCTGTTCCTTGGCCTTATAGTTGGCGATAAATTCATCAATAATCTTCTTGCGCAGGGTCTCTTCGTGCAACGAAGTATCGGTGTCAAGCCAACCGCGAATATCGAGTTTGATGGCGAACTCCCGCTCCATGGATTCCATGAGTGCGGGGATGTCCCACTGTTCCTCTACGCTCTGCGGCGGGATGTGTGTGTCGATGAGACCGTTGACGACATCCGCAAAAAGCGTATGGATGGTTTCAGCAACATCGGTAGCATGCAGTAACTCATTGC
>JAGWNO010000085.1 GCA_028871235.1 Gammaproteobacteria bacterium | reverse complement strand
TCGAACGGCAGGTGGAAGTCCTGCGCCAGCAGCATCGCCAGGTGGAGCGCAAGCTGGTGGATCTCATCGAGGTGGCGCGCGCCAACGACGCGCTCATCGAACGCATCAACCGCCTGGCGGTGGCGCTGCTGGAGGCGAATGCGCTGCCGGAGCGGCTCTATGCCCTCGCCGAGGAACTGCGCAGCCGTTTCGGCGCCAGTGAGGTGAGCGTGTTCCTGATCGGCGGGAGTGCCGCCGGCGGCGATGCCGGTCCGGCGCGCTGGCTCAAGGCCGACGACCAGGGCCTGGAGCAGTTCCGCGAATTCCTCAGGGCGGGCAAGCCTTATGTGGGACGGCTGCGCGCGCCGCAACTGGAGTTCCTGTTCGGCGAACCGGCGGAACGCATCGCCTCGGTGGCGCTGGTGCCGCTGGGCGAGCACGGCAAGCTCGGCATCCTCGCCGTCGGCAGCCACGAGGCAGACCGTTTCAGCCCAACCCTTGGCATCGCCTTTCTCATGCGTATCGGCGAACTCGTGGCCGCGGCCATCCGGCCGCTGCTGCCGGAATGATGGCTACGCTCACCGACTGGCTCACCCGTTTCTCTGCACATCTGGCCCACGAACGCCGCCTCTCGGCACATACCGTGGCGGCCTACACCCGGGATCTCGCCGCTTTCCGGCAGTATTGCGCGCAACAGGGCATCGCCGACTGGAACGACGTGGATCTGCATCATGTGCGCGCCTTCACCAGCGCACGCCACCGCCGGGGACTTGCGCCCCACAGTATCCAGCGTTCACTGGCCTGCATCCGCACTTTCTACAACTACCTGCTGCGCGAGACCGCGGTGCGCAACAACCCCGCCAACGGCGTGCGCGCACCCAAGGCCAGCAAACGCCTGCCGGTGATCCTCGACCCGGACCAGATGGCGAAGCTGCTGGAAAATCCCGGCAACAAACCGGAAGACCTGCGCGACCACGCCGTCATGGAACTGCTGTACTCCTCCGGCCTGCGTCTGGCGGAACTCATCTCCCTCGATCTCAACGACGTGGACAGTGGTGATGCCACCGTGCGCGTCATCGGCAAGGGCAGCAAGACACGCATCGTGCCGGTGGGCCGGCATGCACTCAGCGCTCTCAGCGCCTGGCTGCAGGTACGCGCGCAGATCGCGAAGCCCGAAGACACGGCGCTGTTCACCGCTACACGCGGCGGCAGGTTGTCACCGCGCACGGTGCAGACACGCATGCGGCGCTGGGGCATCGCCCAGGGCGTCCAGCAGGGTGTGCATCCGCACCTGTTCCGCCACTCCTTCGCCAGTCACCTGCTGGAGTCCAGCGGCGACCTGCGCGCCGTGCAGGAGCTGCTGGGACATGCCAACATCAGCACCACCCAGGTCTATACCCACCTTGATTTCCAGCATCTTGCCCGCACCTATGACAGCGCACATCCCAGAGCAAAAAAACGTCGCCCGGACCGGTAATTTCTACGATTGTTTTGACATCGAAGATTGTGAGGGGTGAGGTGTAAGATATAGGCAACAGGATTTCCCGCGCCTCTCTCCTCACACCTCACTTCCTCACCAGCAACGGCGTTGAACAAATATATTGACGCATGAACCCAGACACGCTTCGCAGGATCCATCACATGGAACAATTCCACGGCACCACCATCCTTTCTGTCCGCCGCAACGGTAAGGTCGCCATGGGCGGCGACGGCCAGGTGTCGCTCAACAACACGGTGATGAAAAGCAACGCCCGCAAGGTGCGCCGCCTTTATGAGAACCAGGTGCTGGCGGGATTCGCCGGCGGTACCGCCGACGCTTTCACGCTGTTCGAGCGCTTCGAGGAGAAACTCAGCAAGCACAGCGGCAACCTGACGCGCGCCGCGGTGGAACTGGCCAAGGACTGGCGCACCGACCGCATGCTGCGCCGGCTCGAGGCGCTGCTGTGCGTCGCCGACAAGACCGCCTCGTTCATCGTCTCCGGCAACGGCGACGTCATCGAGCCGGAGAACGGCCTGATGGCCATCGGCTCCGGCGGGCCGTTTGCGCAAGCCGCCGCGCGGGCGTTGCTGGACAGCACCGAACTGGATGCCCGCGGCATCACCGAACGCGCGCTCAACATCGCCGCGGATATTTGCATCTACACCAACCGAAATCTGACTGTTGAGGTTCTGTAAACGCAAAGCGACGAATCACCGCGGCGCCTCGTATCGGTGAGGAAGTGAGGCGAAAGATATCGAACTGGAGATCACGCGCGTTGCTTGGCCCCTCACTCCCCACCCCTTACTGGATTTTTGAAAATGTCTGAAATGACGCCCAGAGAAATAGTGCAGGAACTCGACAAGCACATCATCGGCCAGACGGCGGCCAAACGGGCTGTCGCCATCGCGCTGCGCAACCGCTGGCGGCGCATGCAGGTTCCGGAGAAACTGCGCAACGAGATCACCCCCAAGAACATCCTCATGATCGGCCCCACCGGCGTCGGCAAGACCGAGATCGCGCGCCGCCTGGCACGGCTCGCCAACGCGCCCTTCATCAAGGTGGAAGCCACCAAGTTCACGGAAGTGGGTTACGTGGGCAAGGACGTGGATGCCATCATCCGCGATCTGGTGGATGCGGCCGTGAAGATGGAGCGCGAACACGCCAAGCATCGTGTCGAGACCCGCGCCGAGGAAACCGCCGAGGAACGCATCCTGGACGCGCTGCTGCCGCGCAAGCACAACGTGGGTTTCGCCAATGAACCCCTGCCGGCCGACAACTCCGACACCCGCCAGAAGATGCGCAAGCTGCTGCGTCAGGGTGAGTTGGAAGACCGGGAGATCGAAGTGGACTTGTCGGTCACCTCCGTGGGCGTGGAGATTATGGCGCCGCCGGGCATGGAAGAGATGACCCAGCAGTTGCAGGGTCTGTTCCAGAACCTGGGCGGGCAGCGTACGCGCTCGCGCAAACTCAAGATCAGGGAAGCCCGCAAGCTGCTCACCGATGAGGAAGCCGCCAGGATGGTGAACGAGGATGACATCAAGCACGCCGCGCTCACCAACGTCGAACAGAATGGCATCGTATTCATCGACGAGCTCGACAAGGTGGCGCGCCGCGGCGAGCTGCAGGGCGCGGATGTGTCCCGCGAAGGCGTGCAGCGCGACCTGCTGCCGCTGGTGGAAGGCACCACCGTCACCACCAAATACGGCATGGTCAAGACCGACCACGTGCTGTTCATCGCCTCCGGCGCCTTCCAGATGTCGAAACCCTCGGACCTGATCCCGGAACTGCAGGGCCGCCTGCCCATCCGCGTGGAGCTCGCCGCCCTCACCACTGAGGATTTCGTGCGCATTCTTACCGAGCCGGATGCCTCGCTTACACTGCAGTACGCGGCCCTCCTGGAAACCGAGGGTGTCAGGGTGGAATTCAGCAGGGATGGCGTGCGCCGCATCGCGGAAGTGGCCTTCGAAGTCAACGAGCGCACCGAGAACATCGGCGCCCGCCGCCTGCACACCGTCATGGAGCGCCTGTTCGAAAGCATCTCCTTCGAAGCCGCCGACAAGAATGGCAAGAATGTGATGATCGACGCGGCTTATGTGGATAAACAGGTAGGCGTACTGGTAAAGAACGAGGATCTCAGTCGCTACATCCTCTAGCTGGGAATGCCCATCATGCAGGAGTTGACACATCATCCGACCGAAATCCGCCTGCGCAAGAGCGCCGGTGTGCTGGCCGTGGTTTTCGACAGCGGCGAGAAATTCGAACTGCCGTTCGAATACCTGCGGGTGTTCTCGCCCTCCGCCGAGGTCAAGGGCCACGGTACCGAGATCCTGCAGGTGGGCAAGGAACTCGTGAAAGTCGTGGGGGTGGAACCGGTGGGCAACTACGCCGTACGGCTCATGTTCGACGACGGCCACGATACCGGCTTGTATTCCTGGCCGGTGCTCTACGATCTCGGCAAGAACCAGCAGCAGAACTGGGACCGATACCTGCGGCGTCTGCAAGACGCCGGTTATCAGCGCAAGCTACCCTGAATCCGGTTCGCCGCTGGAGCCGGGCAGCGGCTGCTAGAATGCGCATCCCGGCTTTTGAGACGTATCCATGAGCGGCGGTTCAAAAGGCACCACCCACTTCGGCTTTCAGGAAGTACCCGTGAGCGAGAAGGCCCGGCGGGTAGCTGACGTGTTCAGCTCGGTGGCCGGCCGCTACGACCTGATGAACGATCTCATGTCGTTCGGCATCCACCGTCTGTGGAAACGTTTCACCCTCACCCAGACAGGTCTCAAACCCGGGCAGTCGGCCCTGGATGTGGCCGGCGGCACCGGCGATCTCACCAGCGGTCTCGCCCGGCAGGTGGGCGGCGGCGGCCGGGTGGTGCTGACCGACATCAACGCCGCCATGCTCGCCACCGGCCGGCAGAAACTCACCGACCGGGGCGTGGCCGGTAACCTGCAGTACGTACAAGCAGACGCAGAACGGCTGCCGTTCGCCGACCAGGGCTTCGACTGCGTCACCATCGGCTTCGGGCTGCGCAACGTGACCCACAAGGAACATGCGCTCGCCAGCATGTATCGCGTGCTCAAACCCGGCGGCCGGCTGCTGGTACTGGAATTCTCCAAACCCATAGCCCCGGGCTTGGCTCCCCTCTACGACCTCTATTCCTTCAAGCTGCTGCCGCAAATCGGCAGACTGGTGGCAAAAGACGCGGACAGCTATCGTTATCTGGCCGAATCCATCCGCATGCACCCCGATCAGGAAACCCTCAGGGATATGATGGTGGCCGCCGGCTTCGAACGTTGCGACTACTTCAATCTGAGCGGCGGCATCGTTGCACTGCACCGCGGTTACCGGTTTTGAATACCCCGCCGCTCGCCGCCTTGTTTGCGCCCGCCGTGGAGTTCGCGCTCACCAGCGCGCTCGCCGGATCCGGCAGCGCGCAGCGCGAGCTGGCGCAGCTCGACGGCAAGGTGATCGCCCTGGAACTCAAGGAGCTGCCCCTCAGGCTGTATTTCCTGCCGCAGGACGGGAAACTCAGGGTGCGCGGCGAGCACCGTGGCAAGGTGGACATGACGGTGCGGGCGCCGAGCGTCGCACTGTTGCAGGCGGCATTCAGGCGCGATGACGCGCCGCCGCGCGGCATCGAACTGAACGGCGACGCCGAGACCGCGCAGGTGTTCTCGCGCCTGCTGAAGCAGGCGGACCTCGACTGGGAGGAACTGCTGTCGCACTATGTCGGCGATGTGGCCGCCCATCAGCTGGGCAACGCGGTGCGCGGCTTTATGCGCTGGGGCAAGGACACGGCCGGCCGGCTCGGCCGCGACGCCGCCGAATACCTGCAGTATGAGAGCCGCGACCTGCCGCCACGCCACGAGGTGGAATCATTCCTGACGGACGTGGACCGCCTGCGTGACGACGTGGAACGCATGGCCGCGCGTCTGGATCGCGCCGCGCACCGGAGGCGACGTCCATGATCACTCCGCGCCAGACGCTGCGCCTCGTCCGCATCAATTTCGTGCTGGTGCGCCACGGTCTCGATGAGATCGTGCTCGCTGCACACATCTTCCGGCCGATCCGCTTCCTCATCTATCTCTCGCCCTTTTACTGGCTGCGGCCGCGTACCGCAAGCCGTGGCGAGCGCATCCGCCGCGCGCTCGAGGATCTCGGTCCGATCTTCGTGAAGTTCGGCCAGATGCTGTCCACGCGCCGCGACCTGCTGCCAGCGGACGTCGCCGAGGAACTCGCCAGGCTGCAGGACCGGGTGCCGCCGTTTCCCGGACGCGCGGCACGTATCATCATCGAACAGACCTACGGCAAACCGGTCACCGAACTGTTCGCGGAATTCAGCGAGACGCCGCTGGCTTCCGCCTCGGTGGCGCAGGTGCATGCGGCGCGCCTGAATGACGGCCGCGAAGTGGTGGTGAAGGTGCTGCGTCCCGGCGTGGAGCGCATCATCCGCGCCGACCTGGATGTGCTGCAGCTGCTCGCGGGACTCGCGGAGCGCTACTGGCACAACGGCCGCCGCCTGCGGCCGCGGGAAGTGGTGGACGAATATGAGAAAACCGTGCTCGATGAGCTGGACCTGATGCGCGAATCCGCCAACGCCGCCCAGCTCAAGCGCAACTTCGAGGGTTCCGCGCTGTTATACGTGCCGGAGGTGCACTGGCCCCTGGCGCGCCGCAACGTGATGGTGCTGGAACGCATCCACGGCGTGCCCATCAGCGACATCGCCACCCTGAAGGCGCGCGGCACCGACATGCGGAAGCTCGCCGAGCACGGCGTGGAGATCTTCTTCACCCAGGTGTTCAAGCACAACTTCTTCCACGCCGACATGCATCCCGGCAATATCTTCGTGGACGCAGGTGACCCGGCCAACCCGCGCTATATGGCAGTGGATTTCGGCATCGTCGGCACCCTCAGCCCCCGCGACCAGCATTATCTCGCCGAGAACTTCCTGGCCTTCTTCAACCGCGACTACCGGCGCGTCGCGCAATTGCACGTGGAATCCGGCTGGGTACCCCGCGGCACGCGCGTGGATCAGTTCGAGGCCGCGATCCGCACCGTGTGCGAGCCGATCTTCAACCGGCCGCTCAAGGATATTTCCTTCGGCCAGCTGCTGGTACGGCTGTTCCAGACCGCGCGGCGTTTCAACATGGAAGTGCAGCCGCAGCTGGTGCTGCTGCAGAAAACGCTGCTCAACATCGAGGGCCTGGGGCGTGAACTCTATCCGGATCTCGACCTGTGGCAGACCGCCAAACCCTTCCTGGAGAACTGGACGCGCGAGCAGATGGGCCTCGGCGCCACCCTCAAACACCTGCGTGCAGGATTGCCCGCCATCCGCGAACTGCTCCTGGAGACGCCGGGGCGCATCAATACCATCCTGCAGCAGCTGTCGTCGGGTCAGATGCGCGTCAACTGGGAGAGCGCGGAATTCAAACGCCTGCGCGAAGCTTTCAAGCAACGCAACCGGCATCTCTACCGCGCCGCCGCCGGCGGTGCGCTCATGGTCAGCGGCGCGCTGCTGCTCAGCCTCGGCCACGTGCCGGACTGGTTCGCGGCGCTGGTGGCCCTCGCCGGCGGCGGACTGCTGCTGTGGGGCCGCCTGCAGAGCTGAACCGGCGCCTGATTATTCGCTTGTGGGTGCGGTGGTGGCCGCCGTGACTTCATCGCACCGGATGTATAACCGGCAGGGAGAACTCGCATGCATATCCAGGGTCTCGGCCAACTCTCGGTCACGGTCTCCGACCTCGGCCGTGCCACCCGCTTCTACCGCGACACGCTGGGCCTCACGTACCTGTTCAGCGCCCCTAACATGGCGTTCTTCGATTGCGGCGGGGTGCGCCTGATGCTCGGACTTTCTGATAAAAAAGGCCTCACCGGACACAGTTCCATCCTCTATTTCAAGGTGGACGACATCCGCGCGGCGCACCGGGAACTGGCAAACAAAGACGTACTTACCGAGGGTGAACCGCACATCGTGACGAAACTGCCGGACCACGATCTGTGGATGGCGTTCTTCAGGGATACGGAAGACAACCTGCTCGCGCTCATGCACGAAGCCAGGCATTGAAAGCTGACAAATCCGCCACTGTCAGTCTCTCGGCTTGTCGGGTGCGCCCAGCAGCCGGCCGTCCACCACCCGGCCGTAATAACTGTTTTTTGGATGAAATTGTTTACGCGTCTGCTCCACGCTGCCGGTGAAGCGCGGATCCTGCGGCCGCGGTCGGCTCACCACGAAGGCCGCCACATCCCAGGCCTGCTGCAGACTGAGGGTACCGCCGGCACCATAGGGCATGTTGGCCTTGATGAAAGCGGCGGCGGTGCTGATGCCCCCCATGCCGGCGCCCCAGTTGAATGATTCCGGTCCCCACAGCGGCGGGAACACCTGTGCAGCGCGTGCCGCGCGTCCCTGGCCGTCATCACCGTGGCACATGGCGCAGTTCGCTGCATACACCGCCGCACCACGCGGAATGCCTGCCGGCAGAGGCGGTGCCGGCAGCCTGGGATAACCGGCGCCTCTGGGTGTGATGCCAACCGGGAGACCGGTAGCCAGCCAATGGAAATAGGTGGTCAATGCCACCATCTCCGGGCTGTCCGGCGGCGGCGGCGTGCCGTTCATGCTGTAGCGGAAGCAACCCTGGATACGCGCTTCCAGCGTATTCACCTGGTGGTTCTTGCTGCGGTACTTCGGATAGGCAACGAAAGCCGCCCACATGGGCGCCGACCCCGCCAGCCGGCCGTGATCCAGATGACAGCTGGAACAGTTGAGTGCGTTGCCCACATAGGCTTTCGCGTACTGCCGGGTGTCCCTGAAGATCTGCAATCCCCGCCAGATCATGCTGCCGTCCGCGCCCGCCGGGATGGCTGTCTCCGGCGGCGGTGTGAACGCTTGCGGTGACTGCGCGATGAATTTGTAATCCGCATCCGCCGCCGGACGCACGGCTACGGGGTGCTCGTCCGCCTTGAGTTGCGCGATGTAAGCGGTCACCGCCTGCGCATCGGCGGCGCTCAAGCCCCTGCTCACATGGCTCATGATCATGGCAGGGGGCGCATGGCGGTTTTTTTCCTGGAAATCCCGCAGTGCTTTGCGCATGTATTGCGGCGATTGGCCTGCCAGCGCCGGAATCTCGGGTGAGACCCCCGCCAGATCCGGTCCGTGACAGCGCGCGCACGCGGGTACGCCGTGCCGCCAATCGCCCGCCGTGACCAGTTGCCGGCCACGCAACGCCGCGGCTTCCGGCAGCGCCGCCGTCTGCGCCGTGAACGGCGGATGCAGACTGCTGAAGTAATCC